>JBFFTZ010000154.1:0-6490 GCA_041571575.1 Gammaproteobacteria bacterium
TCGGCTAAGCAACTCCATGTGATTCATGCGGTAGCTGATCCACTGGCGCTCACTGTCGAATGCGATCGCCTTGTGTGCCTTGTCATGAGAGCCCAGCGCACTATTTACCGGAACCAGGCCATCACCAATCAAGCGGTCTGCCAGGGCGCCGCGTTTTTCAGTAGTGGTTGCCGCTATGCAGAAACACCTGACGTCATCGGGTAAGGGAACTGCCTTGCGCTGGTCCCCGGTCAAATTGAATCGATCCGTGCCTTGCCAGTCTTCGTCCAGGATATTCCCGAAACGCAAATCGGTTATCCCGGCGCTGCGGATTTTCCCCAGGGCATTGAAAGGCCGGGTGTAGGGTGTGCTTCCCATCAGTGCATCCACCCAGTTGCCTACTTTCTCCAGCGGTGCGCCCTGGTGGGGCGTGCCCAGGAAGACGATGTTCTTGAGCAGGGACGGCCAGGCCATGCCCTGCTTTTCGGCGTTGTGAATTGCACTGCGGATAAGCAGGCCCCCCATGCTGTGGGCGACAACAGTCAGGTCTTCAATCGCCGCTGGCCAGTGAGCCAGAAGTTTCTCGAGTTGTTCGGCAAGTTCCCGGCCGTTTTGGGAAATATGCATTCCCGAGTTGTAGCGTAAATAGATGGGGGTATAGCCCAGCGCAGAGGCCAGGGCCTGTGGGTGTCCGGTAGTTGTTGTCGTCTCCGTCCCAGACCAGGCCAGGTCGCTCATGCAAAGACCGTGAATCATCAAGGCAATTTTGCCCGTCGCCTCGGGAAGCGATTGGATGGAATCCGGGTTCAGGGCCTGGCCCTGGTGACGCAGGCTCATGGGAATGGCAAACGGGTTGTTATTGGCTAAGAGCCGGTCACCCATTACGCCATTCAGGGCAGACAAAACCGCTTCTCGCCGGGGAGTCTCCGGTTTATCGCCCTCGAACAGGTCGAACAGCGGTTGCATTGCCCCCAGTGCTTTATCAACGCCCTTGCCCAGTATATGGGTCGCGAAACGGACGCTACTGTACACAATGCCGGTAATGCCCCGGGTTCTGCCTTCCTTGGCAGCGCCAGGCAGACCGATGGTAGCCAGTACCGAGAGGTGGACACCTTCAGTGATGCCGGTGACCCCCTGGGTCGCCTGGGAGGCCAACTGGGCCAGTCCCCGCACATCCGAGGCGCGAAGGTGCCTGAGTAGGTTCTTTGATTCCTGGGTCACTATGTCCGTGATCTCCATTTCCCTCTAAGCAAGGGGCTGTCGTCGTGTCGGACGGGTCCAGTCTGATGATACCCGATGCAGTCGGTATACAAGCTCAGGGTGAGAGAATTCTCACCTTTGCCAGTCATTGGTCCGTTTAATCCTATATCAAGTCCACCGGGTATCTCTTTAATTTCCGCGATTGCCTGGAGTTTTGAAAAAATCGATACAGCAGCGAGTACAGAGAGACGCAACAAGGTGTGTGCCTGGCACAGGCGCTGAAATATCCATTGTTGATCTAGGTCAAGGCAACTTGGCCCCACCATGGAAATAATATGTACCAAGAGCAGTTAGCTGCCATTTTTAGTTCCTGAATTGTCCGAGGTGTGGATCATGACCGAAACCAAGCGGCTGTGGGTGATACTTGCAGCTATTTTAACCGTGTCCTTCGGGATCCTGGGCTGGATGGGTGGAGAGATCTACCGGACCATGCCTCCAATGCCCCAATCCGTGGTCTCCGATAGCGGAATGACGTTGTATACCCTGGATGATATGCAAAAGGGTCGACAGGTCTGGCAGACCACTGGCGGCCACCAGCAGGGTTCGATCTGGGGGCATGGCGCCTACGTGGCGCCTGACTGGACCGCTGACTGGCTGCACCGGGAATCCGTGGCGCTGCTGGATGTTTGGTCACAGGCCCAGTATCAGCTTCCCTATGCCGAACTTGACGCCGAACTGCAGGCCGGTCTCCAGGCGCGATTACAGGGGGAGATGCGTCGCAACAGCTATGATCCGGATACCGGGGTCATCACCGTCTCCAACGAAAGGGCGATGGCGATACTGGCCACGGCGAGCCATTACGCGAAACTGTTCAGCGACGACCCGTCCCTGGAAGGTCTGCGTGAAGACTATGCGATCCGCAACAATCCCATCGAGGATCCGCAGCATCGCCAGTACCTGGGAGCTTTCTTCTTCTGGACAGCCTGGGCGGCGACCACCAATCGCCCCGACAGTGATGTGACCTATACCTCCAACTGGCCTTCCGAGCCCCTGGTCGGTAACAAGCCAACCACTGCCGCATTCATGTGGACGATTATTTCGATCATGGTGCTGCTGGCAGGTATTGGCCTGTTGGTCTGGCACCATGCCCGTACCGCAGGCAGGGAAGCGCCTCCCACTCCTCCGAGCATCGACCCCCTGCATAACCTGCAGGCCACCCCGTCGATGAAGGCGACAACCAAGTATTTCCTGGTGGTTGTGGCGCTATTTGCCGCCCAGGTGTTACTGGGTGCGATAACCGCGCACTACGCGGTAGAGGGCCATGCGTTTTACGGTTACAACCTCTCGGAAATCCTGCCTTATGCCGTAACCCGCACCTGGCACACCCAGTTAGCGGTGTTCTGGATTGCTACGGCCTGGTTGGCGACCGGCTTGTATATTGCTCCGGCAATTTCCGGCTATGAGCCAAAATTCCAGCGTCTGGGCGTGAATTTCCTGTTTGTCTGCCTGCTTGTCATCGTGGTCGGTTCCATGGCCGGTGAATGGATGGGCGTGATGCAGAAACTGGGTCTGGACATCAACTTCTGGTTCGGACACCAGGGCTACGAGTATGTGGACCTGGGTCGCTTCTGGCAGATATTCCTGTTCGTGGGCCTGATGTTATGGCTGCTGCTCATGGGTCGCGCCCTGGCGCCGGCTCTTAAGAAGAAGGATGAGAGTCGTCCCCTGGTCGTGATCCTGTTCCTGTCGGTCATTGCTATTGGACTGTTCTACGGCGCCGGCCTCATGTGGGGCAAACACACTCACCTGGCAATGGTCGAATACTGGCGCTGGTGGGTCGTGCATCTGTGGGTGGAAGGATTCTTCGAAGTTTTCGCCACCGCAGTGATTGCCTTCCTGTTCGCCCGTCTTGGACTGGTGCGGGTGCAAAGTGCGGTGACCGCGATCCTGTTCGCAACCGTGGTGTTCCTCACCGGTGGGGTGTTGGGTACCTTCCATCACCTGTATTTCACCGGTACGCCAACCGCGGTGCTGGCCCTTGGCGCCACCTTCTCCGCTCTTGAGATCGTGCCCCTGGCGTTGATCGGGTATGAAGCCTGGGAGAACTACAAGCTGTCCAAGGCCGCTCCCTGGGTACGCCAGTACAAGTGGCCCATCATGTTCTTCATCGCCGTGGCGTTCTGGAACCTGGTCGGCGCCGGATTGTTCGGTTTCCTGATCAATCCGCCCATCGCGCTGTATTACATGCAAGGTCTGAACACCACCGCGCTGCATGCTCATACCGCGATGTTCGGGGTGTACGGCATGCTGGGCATTGGCCTGATGCTGTTCTGCCTGCGGGGCCTGACCTACCGTCAGGAATGGAATGAGGGCCTGCTGAAGACCTCCTTCTGGACCTTGAATATCGGCCTGGGCGTGATGGCGCTGCTGAGTCTCTTGCCCCTGGGCTTGTACCAGGTGTATGCAAGTGTTTCCAAGGGCTTCTGGTTCGCCCGTTCTGCCGAGTTCATGCAAACGGACCTGGTGCAGACACTGGTCTGGATGCGAGTGCCGGGAGACGTGATCTTCAGCGTTGGCGCCCTGGGTATTGGCTGGTTTGCAATCCGGCTGTTCGTAGGTCCGCGCACCAAGCGCAGCATTACGGTTCCTGAAGCCGATGCGGCGATTGAAACTGAGTAGGCTGAGATCCCTGGTCAATCCTGGTTGCCGCCACCCGGTGACCAACAACCCTGGAAGCGCCGCACTTGTTGCGGCGCTTCTTTTTTTGAGCGGCGGGGATGCACTTGATAAAGGTCAAGGCATCTCTGGCGCTATGGACAGATGATGTAGTCATGATCAACGAGGCCGAATTCAATGAATCTTGAAAAAGCTAACTGGCGGAGCCTGGTAGCGGCACCCCACCGGATGTTCTTCTCTACCGGCCTGGTCTACCTGGTAGCGGCTTCGGCCTGGTGGCTGGGAATGCTGATAGCCAGGGCATGGTTTGATGCTGCGCTGGAGCCGGTGATTCCGGGTGTGTTCGCCCACGGGGCCATGATGTTGTTCCTGGTGTTCACTCCGTTCATGTTCGGCTTCCTGGTCACCGTTTTTCCCCGCTGGCAGCAAGCTCCGCCTCTACCGAACGGCCTGTGCCTGTGGGCCCTTGGCCTGATGAACCTGGCTCTGCCGGTGCTTTGGCTCGGCATGTACGCCTCGAAGTCCGCGCTGATTGCAGGTTGGCTGCTGTACTGCGCCGGTTACCTGCTGGTGTTTGGTGGTTTGCTCGGGAGTTGGCTGGTGACCCGCCAGACAGTTTCCCATTCCCTGGGCACCCTGGCAGGGCTGTTCCTGGGGCTCGCCGGAAGCCTTTTATTTGCATGGATGCTGGTGAGCAGCAATTTTGCCTTATGGCCTTACGTGCGGTCTGTGGGGTTCTGGGGCTTCCTGTTGACGGTGTTCTTTGCCGTCTCTCACCGCATGGTGCCGTTTTTTACGTCCTGCGTGATTAAAAACTATCAGGTTTGGCGTCCAGACTGGATGCTGCACGGGTTTGTAAGCCTGGCGATCGCCCGGGCCGCCCTGGAACTTCACCCCACACTGCGCTGGCTGCCTGTCGCCGGCATGGCGGTGATCGCACTGAGTTTCACCTTGCGCTGGCGTCCCCGTGAAGCTCACGGCAATCCGCTGTTGAGTGTTTTGCATATCTCCATGGCCTGGCTGGTGGCGGCATTGTTTCTGCAACTGGCCCAGGACCTGGGGTTGGCGCTGCTCGAGAAGACCTGGTTGGGCAAGGCGCCTTTGCATGCCATGGCCTTTGGTTTCTTTGGCAGCATGCTGGTTGCCATGGCTACCCGGGTGACCATGGGGCACTCTGGCCGCCCCCTGGAAATGGACAAGACCGGCTGGCGAATATTCCTGTTGGTTCAAGTTTCCGCAGTCGCCAGGGTAAGCGCCGAGTTGCTTCCCTTGGCAGGAACCTGGCTGACCTTGTTTGCTGCGAGCGTCTGGTTCCTGGCGTTTGCTGCCTGGGCCGGCAAGTACGGCCCCATCTACTTTCAACCACGGGCTGATGGTCGCCCTGGCTAGCGACCGGACGGGGAGTTTTTCGCTTGCTGTATGTATACGTTAAACAATTTCACGTGTTCAGCGTTTTGAGCAGCATTGTCCTGTTCATGTTCCGCGGTGGCCTGATGTTTTCTGGCTCGCGCCTGCTGTTCCATCCACTGGTGAAGATTGCGCCCCATGTGGTGGACACCCTGTTGCTGACCAGTGCCCTGTGGCTGATGTCCCTGGTTCACCAGTATCCCTTCGTGCACGACTGGCTGACGGTCAAAGTGGTCTTGCTCGCGGCTTATATCGTGCTTGGGAGTTTCGCGCTCAAGCGGGGGCGCAACAAGTTTCAGCGCGGGCTATTTTTTGCCGGCGCACTATTGGTTGTGTTTTTCATGCTTTCTGTGGCCAGGACGCATCAGCCCCTGGGCATTTTTTCTGGTTGGGCGAGTCAGTTGTCGTGACCCGACCCGGCCAGTTTTTGGGTAAAAATATTAATAGAACAAGACTTGGAAAATCTAACATCCCCTGTACGCTGCGCCGATAAGCAATCGCGTTACAGGCAGGAAATTGAAACGGGAGTCTGCTGACGTGAATATTCAAACATTAATTGCTTTATGCGGGATATCCGCAATGCTCGTCGGGTGCAGTAATGATTCGGCGGATGCCGACGGCAAGGCGGCTGCCGGGAGTCACTTTTTACAGGATACCGGTGGCTCGGCCAGGGGGGATTTTGGTCCGCCACAGGGCGAGCCGATCCAGGCAATCCTGACCGATGCACCCATGGTGCCGCCACCCGTCAATCGTGATTATCCTGCCAAGGTCATCGTTGACCTTGAAGTGGTCGAAAAGGAAATGGAGATTTCCGAGGGCGTGCGCTATACGTTCTGGACCTTTGGTGGGTCAGTGCCGGGCAAGTTCATGCGTATACGCCAGGGCGACACGGTGGAATTCCACCTCAAGAATCATCCCGATTCGAAAATGCCCCATAACATCGATCTGCATGCGGTGACCGGCCCCGGCGGTGGTGCCACCTCCAGCTTTACCGCCCCGGGTCATGAATCGGTGTTCAGTTTCAAGGCCTTGAACCAGGGCTTGTATGTTTATCATTGCGCCACCGCGCCGGTGGGTATGCACGTGGCCAACGGCATGTACGGTCTGATCCTGGTCGAGCCCCCGGAAGGGTTGCCGCCGGTGGATCGTGAGTTCTACGTGATGCAGGGTGACTTCTACACCGTCGGCAAGTACCGGGAGAAGGGTCACCAGGTGTTCGACATGCAGA
>JBFFTZ010000155.1:0-6436 GCA_041571575.1 Gammaproteobacteria bacterium
AGGCGAGCCAGGGCTATCATCCCACCGCGCGGCCGGCGATAGAGGCCCTGCTGTATCCCGGCGGCGAGGCTTAGTCTTTTAGCGATCGGGAGGTGGTAGCCACCATCCCGGATGCTGTGGCGCACAGGGCCTTGCCGCTGAACAGCATGCCTTCGACGAAGGCGACGTTGTCAGCGGTCTTGATCGTGGCGGCATAAACCCGGACCTGCTCCCCCAGCACCGGACGCAGAAACTTCACCGATAATTCTGTGGTGCCACAGCGTCTGCCCGGGAATTGTAATAAGCCGGCGACCCCAAGGCCGCAGTCAAACAGCCCGGATACCACAGCCCCGTTGACCGCATGGGTGCCAAGCCCGCCCTGGTGATGGGGTCGGATATTGGCGAGTTCCACCAGCACCAGGTGATTCTCCCGGGTATCCACCGTGGCCCCGAAATGGGTTATCGCTTCCAGCTTGTTGAAGGTCTCAAGAAACCCGGCCAGTTGTTCGGGTGTAAAGCGAATGGCCTCGGACCGTGCCACCAGGGCGTCGAGTTGGGAAAGGTATTTTTCGCTGGGCATGGAATAAGCTCTGCGTGGTGTATCAGGAATCTGACTGGATAAGGCCGGCTTTAATGGCAAATTTCACGAGGCCCGGGACATCCCAGATTCCAAGTCTTTCCATCAAGTGGGTGCGATGGGTTTCAACAGTCTTGATGCTGAGTGAGAGTCTCTCGGCGATTTCACGCGTCCTGCAGCCCTCGGCGATCAATTGGAGGATTTCTCTTTGTCGGGAGGTGAGCTGAGCAAGGGCCGAGCCGCTCGAATTATCCGCCATGAGTCGCTCGACCGCATTCACGGAAATGCTGTTGCTGAAATAAACTTCGCCCCGGGCGAGAACCTGTATCGCGTGCTCGAGCTCCCTGGTTGCGGACTCCTTAACCAGGTAGCCGCGGGCTCCTGCACGCAAGGATTGCGCCACATATTCTTCATCGTTGTGCATTGAGAGCATGAGTACTTTTGAGTCCGGGCAGCTCTTTGCCAGTCGCGCGGTAGCTTCCATGCCGTTTAGCTCCGGCATGGAGATGTCCATCAGGACGACCTCCGGCGCCAGTTTCCTGGTCTTCCGCAGCGCATCCCGACCGTTGGCGGCCTCACCGATCACCTCCACATCCTTGAAGCTATCGAGAAGGGACCGTATTCCTTCCCTCACCAGCGTGTGGTCTTCTACCAACAGAACTCGAATTGCACTCAATTAAACCGTCCTTGTAAGTCTTTACAGCGTGTCCATATTCGCCTTGTCTTTGAATTCACTTCTAACCGTCAATGGCCATCAAGGGTCCAGTGCTTGGCAAGGCTTTTCAAAATAATCCTGAACCGGGAAAGGCAATTTCTGATAATCCCTGTTCATCGCCTCGGCTGGAAACGGGCGTGAATTATACGTGTTCCAAAATAGCACGCGGCGTCCTTCCAGATTGCCAGCATGCGAGTCCGCAATCAATGCGGCCATGGCTTTGCCCGTGTAAGTGCCTTCGAGCTGGATGCCCTCTGTACTTCGCAGCAGGCTTACCGCCTCCATTCCCGCTTCGGTGAACAAGGCATATTTTTGACCAAATTGTTCATGCCTGAACTCGACATTGGCGTCGACCCAGCGCAGTTTTGGAAAATTTTCGTCCAGCTTGTTGAGCAAGGTGGCGGTGCTGTCGAACAGTTTGTGAAATGCCTCCTCGTTGCCGTAGCGCAAATCCACGACCCTGACGGCGACAACTTTGGTGCGGAGATTGGCTACCGCAAGGCCAAGTGCCAGGCCCACTGCTGTTCCCATTGTTCCCATCGCCACGTAAAGAAGATCTGGTTCGGGCAGTTCGCCTTTCCTGACCTGCTCGGCCAGTTCCAGTCCCGCGTTAACAAATCCCACCGTCCCCAGTGTAGAGGACCCGCCTCGGCGAATGATGTGCGGAGCTTTCTTGCCCGCGCCAAGCCTTCGCGCGCTTTGCCAGGCAGCGCCTCGCTGGGCGGCAGGTTCACTGTGGTAGTGATGGAGTTCGGCGCCCACGTGGAAGCCCATCAGCAAATTTCGACCCACCGAGGCTGAATTGGTCTGGGGCGAAAGGATGGATATCGCCTCCATTCCCAGGCTGCGGGCGTAAATGGCGGTCGCCAGGCAATGGTTTGATCCGGCGGTGCCAAAGGTCATTACGGAGTCGGCGCCCCGGGCGCGGGCCTCTGCCAGCAAGAATTCGAGCTTGCGCACCTTGTTGCCGCCATACACCTCGCCGGAAAGATCGTCCCGTTTAATAAACAGGTCGTCCTCGTCCAGTTCCTCTGCCAGCAAATTCATCTGTTGAACCGGTGTCGGCAGGCTAGCAAGAGGGAGCCAGTCCAGTTTCCCGGCCAGTTCGGGAAAAGCCCTGAACAGTGCCAGGGAGTCCTTTTTGTTTGTGTCCACGATTGTCTTTGTCCGAGTTCGTAGAATGAAGCGGGGTAGTGCCCAGTTTATCAGTTGGAAACGGGTTTTCGTCGAATTCCACCGGTCGCGCAGGCTGCTGAGCCCGTGACTACCATTAAGGCGCCAAGTATTGAAAGGCCGTCAATATGGTCGTCCGGGGCAATTTCGGGGGCCAGCCAACCAATCAGCGTGATGGAGAACAGGGTGATCAGTGGCGCCATTGCCAGTATCGCGCTCACCCGGCTCGCCTGCCACTGTTGCAGGGCCTCGGAGAAACAGCCGTAGGCAATCAGGGTGTTGGCGCTACAGAAAATCAGCATAGCCCATCCCAGTCCACTCAGGGAGGTCACCGAGGAGACCTGGGAGGGCGCAAGGAAAATCAGTGTGGCCAGTGAGTAAAGCATGAACATGATGGCCTGGGACGAATAAATTTTGAGTAACTGTTTCTGCGCCAGTGCATAGGCGGCCCAGACTATTGCTGCCACGATAATGATCAACACGCCGGTGCCATTAGTGCCTTCCGCGCTGAAAAGCTCAGGCAGCCGTTCGTTGAAGAATACCAGCAGTCCCACGATGACTACCCCAACGCCCAGTGCCTGGATGCGGTTCATTTTTTCGCGGAACAGCACGATGCCGCCAAGGATTACCAGCAAGGGCGCAAGCTGGATGACGACCTGGGCGATGCTGGGCGAGGTCAGCTGCAAGCCGGTCACGTAGAGAAGGTAATTACTACAAATGCCGGCTATCGCGATGAGCATTAGCCAGGCATAGCCACCGCGCAAATGTTTCAGCGAAGGCAGGCCGCCCCTTATGGCCAGGTAAACGCCCATGACCAGTGCCGAAGAGGCGAAGCGATACCAGGTGACCGTATAGACGTCCATTTCATCCAGCAGCAACTTCATGGATATAGGGAGTAGGCCCCACATCAGCGTGGTGATCAGCGAGAGTACGAGACCCAGTTTCCAGTTACCGGTGGCTGTATGCACGAAATCATCCAGCGCCCTTGGGCACTTGGGAGGGAAGAAGGTCGCAATGGTGGGCCAATGCAGCGGGCAACGCAATAATCACTGCTTGTTTCATTACCTGAATTGAGAAAACCCTGTTACCGAACCGGATGGCCGTGTAAGCTTGCCGAAAACCCCGGAGGGTTTTGTGCCGGTACAATATTCGTCGGGCATCGACGTCCAGGAAATTCCCCAGCACGAGCAATACATTGCCAGTGCGCCAACTTCCGTAACCGCATTTGTGGGACGAACCCAACGTGGTCCCGTCAACGAACCCGTACGCCTGGAAAACTTCGCCGATTACCAGCGTGTTTTTGGCGGTCTTTGGGGAATGAGTCCTCTGAGTTTTGCCGTGGAGCAGTACTTTTCCCAGGGCGGAAGGGTGGCTTTCGTGGTGCGTGTGATCAACGGCGGCCGGGGAGCCAGCTTGAGCCTGCCTGCAGGGGACGAGTTTTTGCATCTGCGTGCGCGTGACCCGGGTACCCATGACGCCATCCGCGCTTCGGTGGACTATGACGGCATCGACAGTTCAGACATCGGCGTCTTTAACCTGGTTGTTCAGCGACTGATACAGCCGGGGTCCGAGCGAGTCCTGGACCAGGAGAGCTACCGCAGCGTTTCCGTCTCCGAAGATCATGAGCGATATGTCGCCAGTTTCCTGTCAGATTCGCGACTGGTTTTGCTGGAAGGCAGCGTTCCATCTGTCCGACCCGACCGGACTCCGCCGGCCACTCCCGAAAAACACATTGGTTACCAGCCTGCCGGTCGCGATGGTGATGATGGAGAGCCCCTGACTGATTACGACATCATCGGTTCCGCCACCCAGTACACGGGTATGTTCGCCTTGTCGCGTATCGATGGATTTAACCTGCTGTGCATACCGCCCCTGGATCATGACCGGGATGTGAACCTGGTGACATGGCTGGCGGCAGTGCGTTACTGCAAGAGCCACAGCGCGATGCTGATCGTGGACCCGCCTGCGGAATGGACATCGGTGGATCTTGCGATAGCCGGTATGCGGCGGATGAATTTCGCCAGCGAAGACGCGGTGATTGCCTTTCCCAGATTGATTACCCTGGGGGGTATTTCCCGGAATCGCCCTCAGGCCCCCTGCGGCGTGGTGGCTGGATTGCTGGCACGCAATGATGCCCGATATGGAGTCTGGGTTACCCCGTCAGGGGACAAGGCAAATATTAATAGTCGTACAAGGCCCTGCATCGCACTGGATGAGCAAGACGCAATTCGCCTTGCATCGGTGGGTGTGAATGGAATTTTGCCGGGTCGTCCGGGCGCTCCGGCCCGCATGGCCTCGGCACGTACCATGGCCGCCGGGGACAGTTCTGCCCCCAGTTGGAAATACCTGGCTAGCCGTCGCTTGTCACTGATGATTTTGCAGGACGTTGAGCGAGGAACCCGCTGGTCGGTTTTCGGCCACACAGATACCAGTGTGCCCGGTTTGTTGAAGAGCCAGGTAGAGCAATACCTGGATCGCCTGTGGAAGCAGGGTGCGCTGGTGGGGAATGACCCCTCGGAGGCATATTTCGTTCGCTGTGAATCTGACAGTGGCATATTCTCCGACTTCAATGTCGAAGGGATCAGGTTTGTGATGGGTTTTGCCCTGCGACGCCCCGGAGAGTTTCTGAGCTTCGAGATTAACCAGCATCGTAACGGGGCCCGGATCAGTCGTTCGAACCTGCAGCCCTACGCGGAATATGGACAATGATTGATCGTCTGAAATACTTCGCCTACGGATCAAATCTTCATCCCGAAAGATTATTACAACGTGTGCCATCGGCCCGGGTGATTGGTCCCGCCGTGGTGGAGGGTTACCGGCTCGCCTTCAACAAGCGCGGCGCGGACGATTCCGGCAAGTGCAATGTCATGCTCGCAGGTGCGGGCGCCCGGGTACACGGAGCATTATTCCATATTGATGCTGAAGAGAAGGCGTCCCTGGACAGGGTCGAGGGTGGCTATGAAGTCCACCAAATAAGCGTGGTTTCTGGGGGCGAGTCTCACCAGGCGTTTTCCTACATCGCTCACCCGCAGAATCTTGACGATGAACTGCAACCCTATGACTGGTATCACGCGCTAGTGATAAACGGTGGGCGTTATCATGACCTGCCGGCGGCCTACCTTGAGCAGATCGCTGCGCATCCGGTTCAGGCTGATGCTGATCCGCAGCGTGCGAATCGCCACGCTGCATTGCTGCAGCGAATGGCCGGCAATCCTCGCCCCGACTGATTTCGGCGGCCGGTCTTATCTGACGGTTTCTTTCTTCGGGGGCCTGGGTGACACGTGCATGATGATGCGTGCTCGCACCACTTCCTCGCCGTTGGCGTCGGTCACCGATACCGGGACATCCACGTCTTCCTTCCCCGGCCACTGGGCTTTCTCCAGCACCGCTTCGGCCTGAATGGCCGTTCGCGCCGGCTTCAGGTACTCGATGTGCATGCCGCGGGGAAGCCAGCGCATATCCACCGGGACGGTGGCCTCCATCAAGGTGCCCGCCGCCAACTCACACAGGTTGCCCATGGCCAGGGCGTGAATGGAGCGGATGTGGTTTTCAACGCTGCGGCGCTTTTTCATGCTTACCACCACGTGGCCCGCCTCGAAGGTCAGGAAGCGCGGGTGGATGGTGGAAAAATAGGGGGCATTTCGACAGATTATGAAGGCGAAAAGTCTCTTCCCAAGCGGAAATCTCTCCAGTTTCCGGTAGATGCGGAGAACGCGATTGCTGCTGCTTTTGCTCATGGAGTACTGGTCTCGCTAATTTGGCTGTGCGGGGGTATCAGGGCTTGCCAAAGCCGCCGCCACCCGGGGTGTCTATACGCAGGATATCACCGGCTTCGAATCGCATGCTGGTGCAGCCGGGCAGTTCCTGGCGCTCACCCGATGCGCGGATCCGGGTGTTGCGTCCGGTTTTTCCAGCCTGCCCGCCCTGCAGTCCGAAGGGCGCCACCCGGCGATGGCCGCTGAGCATCGACACCTGCATGGGCTCAAGAAAAC
>JBFFTZ010000156.1:0-6432 GCA_041571575.1 Gammaproteobacteria bacterium
AGGAAAATCCACCCTCATGGATGAGGTGCTCTACCGCGCCCTGACCAAGCTCAAGGGCAAACCCAAGCTGGTTCCCGGAGACTATGACGCCTTGCTAGGTCATGAGCAGATTTCCGAGGTGGTCATGGTGGATCAATCCCCCATCGGCAAGACTACCCGTTCCAACCCGGCGAGTTTCGTCGGCGCGCTCACTCCTGTGCGCAAATTATTCGCCGCCGAACCCCTGTCCATGGAACGCGGCTACACGGCCGGCAGTTTCAGCTTTAACTCGGGCAATGGCCGCTGCCCCGCCTGCGGCGGCAACGGTTTCGAACACGTGGAGATGCAGTTTCTCAGCGATGTGTACCTGAGATGCCCGGACTGCGACGGCCGTCGCTTCCGGGACGAATTACTCGAGGTGAAGTTACTACCCGGACCCCACAGCGACAGCGGGCCATGCTCAATCGCCGATGTGCTTGAGATGACCGTAGACCAGGCCCTGGAGTTCTTCTCTGACCAGGCAGATATCCAAAAACTTCTCGCCCCCCTGGCGGAGGTGGGCCTTGGCTATGTGGCCCTGGGCCAGCCGGTGCCAACCCTCAGCGGCGGAGAGGCGCAGAGATTGAAACTCGCCGCCCATCTTGGCAAGTCCACCGGCGGCAAGCAGGGCATGCTGTTCCTGTTCGACGAACCCACCACGGGCCTGCATTTCCAGGATATCGAACGGCTGCTGGGTGCCATGTCCAGGCTGCGCGAACAAGGTCACTCCCTGCTCATCATCGAACACAACCTGGACGTTATCGCCAACTGTGACTGGCTTATCGACCTGGGACCCGAGGGCGGCGACCAGGGCGGGCAGGTACTGTTTGAAGGCACGCCGGGAGAGCTTGCCGCAAGCGGTCTGACCTACACCGGGCAGGCCCTGGCCGACTACGCCCGGGATCTTGAATCCCTGGGCAGAAACCTGGTCAAGACCAAGGCAGCCCGCAAACCAGCATCGACCACCTCGGGGAATATCGAGATCAGGCACGCCAGGGAACACAACCTGAAAAACGTGGACATCTCCATACCCCGAAACCGCATGACGGTGGTGACCGGAGTTAGCGGCAGCGGCAAGAGCACGGTGGCATTCGACATTCTCTTCGCCGAAGGGCAGCGTCGTTACCTGGAATCGCTGAACGCCTATGCGAGACAGTTCGTACAGCCCTCCAGTCGGGCCGATGTGGACGCCATCCACGGGGTACCGCCCACTGTGGCCATTGAACAACGCACCAGCCGGGGCGGACGCAAGAGCACCGTTGGCACCATGACCGAGATTTATCATTTCTTGCGACTGGTATTCGTAAAGCTGGGCATACAGCACTGCCCGGACTGCAACATCGCCATACAGGAACAAACACCGGAGCTCATCCTTGCCGACCTGCTGCGACGCTACAAGGGCAAGAACATACAACTTCTGGCGCCGATGATTTCTGCTCGCAAGGGGTATTACACCGAGTTGGCAAAATGGGCAGCGGCCCGGGGCTTCAGCGAATTACGCGTCGATGGCGCCATGCTGCCAACCGAACCCTGGCCACGACTCGACCGATTCAAGGAACACGACATCGACCTGCCGGTGGCCGAGTTGCTGGTCAGTGCATCGCGGGAATCCGAGTTGCGGGAAGCCCTTGCCAGGGCGCTGGACCTGGGCAAGGGCATCATCAAATTGCAGGTCCTGTCGGTCAAAACCGGCAAGAGCGGCGCCGAGCGCCTGTACTCGAGCAAGCGCGCCTGCCCCGGCTGCAGTCGCAGCTTCCCGGAACTGGATCCGCGAATGTTCTCCTACAACTCACGCCAGGGCTGGTGCAAAACCTGCTTTGGCACCGGGGAGAAACTTGCCGATTTCGACGAGGAGCAATCCGGCGAGGAAGGCGCCTGGCTGGAGCACACCGAACACGCGCCCTGCCCCGCCTGCCAGGGACAGAGGCTGCGTCCGGAAACCCTGGCGGTGCGTTTCAAGAATCACAATATCGCTCACTACACCTCCATGAGCATTGGCAAGGCCCAACAGCTCTTCGAGGGAATGAAACTCAAGGGACGAGAGGCCAGTATCGCCAGGGACGCCATGCTGGAGTTGCTGGACCGACTTCGGTTCCTGCACCAGGTTGGCTTGTCTTACCTGAGCCTGGACCGTTCCGCGCCTACCCTGAGTGGCGGAGAGGCCCAGCGCATCCGGTTGGCGGCCCAGCTGGGCTCGAACCTGCGAGGCGTGTGCTACATCCTGGATGAACCCACCATCGGCTTGCATGCCCGGGACAACCTGATGTTGCTGGACACCCTGGAAGCCTTGCGTTCCAAGGGCAACACCGTGGTAATCGTGGAGCATGACGAGGACACCATCCGGCGGGCCGACCATGTGATCGACCTGGGTCCGGGCGCCGGCGTAAGGGGCGGCCAGGTAGTGGCAAGAGGAACCCTGGCCCAGCTACGTCGCAACCCGGAATCCATAACCGGGCGTATGCTGGCCAATCCCATGATTCACCCGGTGCTGGGGCAACGCCGCCTTGGCAATACGCTGAAAAAGGACTCGGCCTGCCTGGAAGTTCGCAAGGCCAGCCTGCACAACCTCAAGCAGGTGAACCTTCGACTACCCCTGCAGTCCCTGGTCTGTGTCAGTGGCGTAAGCGGCAGCGGCAAGAGCACCCTGATCCGGGACGTGCTGTACAGGAACCTGAAACAGCGGGTTGGTCGCGGCAAGCGGGGCAAGAAAGCTGCGTTTATCGGCTGTCAGCAGCTCTCCGGCTGGGAGCATATCGATCATGTGCTGGAAGTTGACCAGACGCCCATAGGAAAAACGCCGCGCTCCTGTCCGGCAACCTATGTCGGAATTTGGGACGCCATACGCAAGCTGTTCGCCGGAACCGAGGAAGCCCGGCTGCGGGGCTTTACCGCTGGCAGATTCTCTTTCAACACCGCCGGGGGCCGCTGCGGGACCTGCGACGGACAGGGTCTGAGAAAAATAGAGATGAGTTTCCTGCCGGACGTGCGGGTGGTATGTGAAACCTGTAATGGCTCACGCTTCAACCGGGAAACCCTGGAAGTGCATTACCGGGAAAGGAATATTGCCCAGGTGCTGGCCATGAGTATTGACGAGGCCCTGGATTACTTCATCGCGATTCCAAAAATCCACCGGACCCTGCAGTTACTCCAGGACGTAGGATTGGGTTACCTGACCCTGGGGCAGCAAAGTCCGACCCTGAGCGGCGGCGAAGCCCAGCGTATCAAACTCGTCACCGAACTGGCCAAGGCGAAACCCGTCATTGAGATTCCCGGTCGGGCCGCAGTGAGTTCGCCCACCCTGTACATCCTGGACGAGCCTACGGTCGGACTTCACATGGCTGACGTGGAAAAGCTGGTGCACGTGCTGCACAGACTTGTGGATGCGGGTAACACGGTCCTGGTTATCGAACACAACCTGGACCTGATTGCCGAGGCAGACTGGGTAATAGATATGGGGCCCGAGGGCGGGGATGACGGGGGCCGCATCATTGCCCAGGGGCCACCCGAAAAAATAGTGCGGTCGCAGCGTTCTCACACTGCAACCGCACTGATTCCCTTGCTGGGGCGTACTGCCTAGGACTCGGGAGGCAGGTTCTTCTGCCTGTCCAAGAACTCCCGGGTTTCCCTGGCGGCAACGCCACTAAGGAGCAACAGTCCAACCAGGTTGGGCAGGGCCATCAGCCCGTTCATCACATCCGAGAACAGCCAGACGAAATTAAGGCTGTAGATCGAGCCCATAAAGGCAGCCCCAATATAGGCCAGCTGATAAGGCATCACTGCCTTGATACCCAAAAGATATTCGATGCTGCGTCCACCGTAATAGCACCAGCCAATCATGGTGGAGAAGGCAAACAAGGCCAGGCAGACGGCGATCACAACTTGCCCGACAACACCGGGCATCGCCGAGGCGAAAGCCAGCTGGGTCACGGCCGCGCCATTCTCACCACTGGTGAACGCGCCGGTGGCAACAATTGCGATACCGGTAAAAGAGCACACCACGATAGTGTCAATAAAGGTCTGAGTCATGGAGACCAGGGCCTGCCGAACAGGCTCCCGGGTCTGAGCAGCGGCGGCAGCGATGCCCGCGCTTCCCAAGCCTGACTCATTTGAGAAAATGCCTCGGGCCACGCCAAAGCGCATTGCCTGGGCAATGGTCGAACCCAGGAAACCGCCCGCGGCGGCAGAACCGGTGAAGGCATCATGGAAGATCAGGGCCACGGCATCCGGCAGCACAGCAGCATTGACCACCAGCACGTAACCACAGGCAAGCATGTAAACCGCGATCATGATGGGCACCAGGAAACCTGTGACCCGTCCAATCGACTTGATGCCACCCAGCACTACGGCGGCCAGGGCTACGGCAATCAACAGGCCGGTAATCCATTCCTCGATACCAAAGGCATTATTGATCGCATCGGCCATGGAGTTCGACTGCACCATATTGCCGATTCCGAAGGCGGCGATGGCGGTGAACAAGGCAAACATCGCGCCCAGGGTCTTGCCCAGGGCCTTGTTACCGATACCACGCGACAGGTAGTACATGGGCCCACCCGCCTGCTCGCCCTTCTCATCGGTAATCCGGTATTTCACCGATAACAATGCCTCGGTGTACTTGGTCGCCATGCCTACCAGGCCGGTCATCCACATCCAGAACAGCGCCCCCGGACCACCCAAGGCGATAGCAGTCGCGACACCAACAATGTTGCCGGTACCCACGGTTGCCGCCAGGGCGGTCATCAGTGCCTGGAAATGCGAGATATCGCCCTCAGCGCCCTTCTCGCGCCTGACAATCAACGCGGTATACAGCGCCGGCCACAGGTGAGTGAACTGCAACCCCCTTAGCCTGATGGTTAGGAAAAGGCCGGTAGCCAACAGAAGGGGGATAAGCAAATAAGGCCCCCAGATAAACGAGGAGGCAACATTCAGCCAGGCTGTCAGTTCTGTCACAGGGTGAGTCCTCATGGTGAATTGATTAATTATTTATCCGAGCATACTCCAGTAATTCACGCCGCAATTGCAAGTCTGCCCGGTGAAATTCATCGTCAAAAGTGAATCCACACGTGCATCTCTGACGAAAATTCCTCATGACACACAGCAACAACCAGGACAGGTAAAAATGTTCGAAGCCGATCGTTTCGCAGCCCGGATCTTGAAAGAGGGCAAATCAGGGTACGCAGGATTCGCAGCAGCCCGTTTACTGCAGGACACGCCGGAGTTTCATGAGCGATATGGTGCGAAGGCCCTGGCGGGGTGGAAGGACAACCTGGCCCACCGCCTGGAAGAGATTTCCGTTGCGCTGGACACGGGGCATTCGGAATTCCTGCTGGCCGACATCAAGTGGGAAAGATTGTCGTTCCAGGCAAGACAGTTCCCCGAAGCGGACCTGGCAAAGAGTCTAGAAAGCCTTACCAGCGTATTGGGTGAGAGCCTGCCGGAAAAGGCCCAGGCATCCGTTTTAAACCTGCTCGACCAGGCCCGGCGGTCCTTCGACACCCCCGTGCTGCCCACGAATTCCTACCTGGACCCGACAAAACCTCTTCATCGTCATGCTATGAAATTCATGCAGACCGTGCTGGATGGTGATGTCAGGAAAGCAGTATCGGATTTGCAAGAGCTCATGACAGGGGACACTGGCCCTATCGAGTTGGCACAAGGCGTTATCGTCCCCGCACAAAAGGAGATTGGCAGGATGTGGCACAACGCCGAGGCCACGATTTGTGAAGAGCACCTGGTGACCGAGGCATGCCTGCAAGCCATGATCGCCATCTCCCACAGCTGTAAGGCACAGCCGGCTAATGGAAAGACGGTCATGCTCGCCTCGGTTGCTGGTAACCAGCACGACCTGGGCATTCGCCTGCTTGGGCTCGATTTCCAGATTCAAGGCTGGCGCTCTATCAACCTGGGCACCGATATGCCCGCCAAGGAAATTAAAGCCGCCGCACTCAAGTACCAACCCGAGTTGGTGATTCTCTCCGCCGCCTTGAGCGTTCAGTTACCCGCTCTCGAACAGGCAGTTCAAG
Organism: Gammaproteobacteria bacterium; assembly: GCA_041571575.1. Classification (GTDB taxonomy): domain Bacteria; phylum Pseudomonadota; class Gammaproteobacteria; order Steroidobacterales; family BM003; genus CAKZML01. Next base: position 6,039 of record JBFFTZ010000156.1, read on the forward strand.
GCATCAAAGACGCCCTGGCGGAAAAGGCGTTTATCCTGATCGGCGGGCAGGCCCTGTCAGGCCTGGACAAGGAAACCCACCTGTTCGGCGCGAACGCCACAGGCACATCCCTGGAACAAGCCAGGGACATTGGCCAGCGACTGCTTGCGGGCATGAACCCCGGCTAGCTGATCTACTTATCTCCGGCGTAGCCGATGGTTCGTAACGAATCACCAATTTCCCGCAGGATAGCCGGATCATCAATCGTGGCCGGCATCTTCCACGGCTCTGAATCAGCGATCTTGCGCATGGTTCCGCGGAGAATTTTTCCTGACCGTGTTTTGGGCAGACGATTCACCACCACCGCCTTCTTGAATGCGGCAACCGGACCTATGCGTTCCCTGACCAGCGCCAC
>JBFFTZ010000157.1:0-6425 GCA_041571575.1 Gammaproteobacteria bacterium
AGTGTGGTGAAGACATGAAAGCCCACAAGGCCGAAGGCAAATGCGGTGAAGGCAAGTGTGGTGAAGACATGAAAGCCCACAAGGCCGAAGGCAAGTGTGGTGAAGGCAAGTGTGGTGGTGAGAAAGCCGACAAGGCCGAAGGCAAATGCGGTGAAGGCAAGTGCGGTGGTGAGAAAGAATAACGCCTGACCCTATGCTACAGCGTGTGGCAGTTGCTAAAGTTTGGCTCGTGACCTGTAAGGGTCACGGGCCATTTTTATTCTGGAGTGATGAATCCCCGGGGTGATGGATGGGTGTTGTCGATGACGGAAAATCACGTTGCCGTTGGGTAGAGGGTGGCAACGATCTGTATTACCACTACCATGATCATGAGTGGGGGGTGCCGGTTCGCAATGATCGGCAACAATTCGAATTCCTGATACTCGAGGGTGCCCAGGCCGGATTAAGTTGGGCGACCGTACTGAACAGGCGTGAGGGCTACCGCAAGGCGTTTTGTAATTTCGATCCCCAGTTGGTTGCCGAATTCGATGACCAGAAAATCCAGCAGTTGCTGCAGGACACCGGGATTATTCGCAATCGCCTGAAGGTGGCTGCTGCGGTGACCAATGCCAGGGCGTTTCTGCAAGTGCAGCAGGAGTTCGGCAGCTTCAACGAATACATCTGGGCTTTTGTCGCCGGCAGGCCTATCCAGAACCGCTGGAAAACCCATGAGCAGATGCCTGCCACCTCCGAGCAGTCCGATGCCTTGTCCCGGGATCTTCGCAAGCGGGGTTTCAAGTTTGTCGGCAGCACCATTATGTACGCACACATGCAGGCGGCCGGGCTGGTCAACGATCATCAAACGGATTGTTTCAGGCATGCAGAGTGCGCGCGTCTCGCGTAGCACAAGGTATTTGGCCGGGTATGCCGCGCCCGTTCCGGTCGTGTTAGTCTAGCCCGCTGAATTCAACCCATAGGCTTCCGAGAGGCTCGCAGCATGATTAACCTGGTACCCGTCACTACCCTTTACGCCTCCTTGTGTGCCCTGTTGTTGCTTGGGCTCTCATACCGGGTGGTGCGCTTTCGCCAGACCCTGGGGGTTAATCTCGGAACTGCCGAAAAGCCGGATCTCGAGCGCGCAATCCGTGTCCAGGCGAACTTCGTTGAGTACGTGCCCACCATTTTGTTTCTGCTGTTGCTGGCGGAACTCAACCACCTGGCTGGCTGGCTGCTGCATGTCGCCGGTGCCGGCATATTCATCGCCCGCATCATGCATGCCTGGGGTCTGGCCTCGAGCAAGGGCACCAGCTTCGGCCGTTTTTACGGGACGCTATTCACCTGGGTAATATTGCTGGCCCTGGCGATCGGCAACCTGGTCCTTCTGTTTCTCTAGAGGCGCAGGCCCGGCTCAGGCCTCGGCTTCGCCCAGCCAGTCCCGGGGGCGCAAGAACTCCTCATACAATTCGGCCTCGGCAGTGCCGGGCTCGGGTTGCCAGTTGTACTGCCAGCGAACCAGGGGAGGCATGGACATGAGGATGGACTCGGTGCGTCCGCCCGACTGCAGCCCGAAAATCGTGCCCCGGTCATAAATCAGGTTGAACTCGACGTAGCGTCCGCGTCGGTAGAGTTGGAATTGGCGTTGCTCGTCGGTGTACGGCATATCCTTGCGACGCTTGACGATGGGGACATAACCGGTCAGGAAATGATCGCCCACGCTGCGCAGGAAGGCGAAGCAGGTATCGAAATCCCACTGGTTCAAATCATCGAAAAACAGTCCGCCTACGCCACGGGGTTCATCACGGTGCTTGAGGTAAAAATACTCGTCGCACCATTGCTTGTAGCGCGGGTAGACATCGTCGCCAAACGCAATACAGGCGGCCCTGGCATTGCGGTGCCATTCCACCACGTCCTCGCGGAAGGCGTAATAGGGCGTGAGGTCGAAACCGCCGCCAAACCACCAGACAGGATCTTCGCCTTCCTTGTGTGCCACGAAAAAACGAACATTTGCATGACTGGTCGGGACCATGGGATTCAGGGGGTGAATTACCAGTGATACACCCATGGCCTCCCAACGCCTGCCGGCAAGCTCGGGGCGTCTCTGGGTCGCCGAGGGCGGAAGTGAACTGCCCATAACATGGGAAAAGCCCACGCCGGCTTGTTCAAATACCGCGCCTCCGCTCAGCACCCGGCTCTCCCCGCCCCCGCCTTCAGGCCGATCCCAACTCTCGCGCTGAAAGCGGGCGCCACCATCCAGGTTTTCCAGGTTCTCGGTAATACGGTTTTGCAGGTCCCTGAGGAACTGCTTGACCTGATCCACCGGTATGCTCGGGGTTGTCATTCACAGGCTCCTTCTTCTGCCGGCCTGAGGATTTTTCCTGTTAATGCTTCACGTACTTCTGTGGGTCCTTTCTGTCCACCCAGTTTTCCCGGGACAATATCATCCACGTCCATTCCAAAACGCAGGCGGGTCTCAAGGACGGAGCGTGCGGGCTGACGACCGCTTCTATTCGCACTGGTGGAAACCAGCGCGCTATCAGCGGCTTCGCACAATGCCCGTACCACCGGGTGGGCTGACACTCGCAGGGCGATGGTGGTTCTGCCGCCGGTGAGTTCTTCTCCCACGTCTTCCGCTGCCGGGACCACCCAGGTCACCGGTCCGGGCCAGCTATCAAGCATCCTGGCCAGGGCTTTTTCCGGAAGTTCGCCGATGAACGGCTCCACTTGCTGAAAGTTCGCAGCCACCAGGATCAAGCCCTTGTCCGGGGCGCGGTGCTTGATGTCGAGCAGGTACTCGATAGCGTCGGTTTCATGGGGCAGGCAACCCAGTCCCCAGACTCCCTCTGTAGGATAAGCAATTACGCCGCCCTGCCACAATATATGGGCAGCTTGTCGAATACGATAGTTCATGCCGGATGTCCTTACACCAGCTGACGGCCCCCGGGGCGCGTCAGGCCTTTGAGTCCTCGGTCTTCACCGCAGCTTTTTTCTTGCCGGTGGATTTCTTGCTCGCAGCCTTTTTCTTCGCTTTCTTCTTGGTCACTTTCTTCTTGGCCACCTTCTTCCTGGTGACCTTTTTCTTGGTTGTCGCTTTCTTGGCGACTTTCTTCTTGGCGCTCACTTTTCGGCCACCACGGCCCTTGGGCTCGGGCGCGGCCAGCAGCATGGCCTGGCACTCTTCCAGGGTCAGTTTGCTGGGGTCCTGTTCCTTGGCGATCCGGGCTTTCTTCTTGCTTGCGTCGGTGACGAAAGGTCCCCAGCGTCCCTTCAGGACCTGGATGCCTTCCTCTTCAAAATTCAGTATCAGCCTTTCCGCGTCCGCCTGTTTCTTCTCGTTCACCACTTCCAGGGCTCTTTCGGGAGTGATGGTATAGGGGTCATCGGTCTTGAGGCTGGCAAAGTTGCTGCCGTAGCGCACGTAAGGACCAAAGCGCCCGATAGCCACAGACATGGGCTCGCCCTCGGGGGTTTCTCCCAGGTCCCGCGGCAGTTCGAACAGTGTCAGCGCCTCTTCCAGGGTGATGTCGGACATACGTTGTCCGGGGCGCAGGCCGGCAAACTTCGGCTTGTCCTCGTCATCCCGGGAACCGATCTGGGCAAAAGCCCCGTATCGGCCCAGGCGGATGCTTACCGGCTTGCCAGTTGCAGGGTCTGTACCCAGCGGGATGGACGGGTTCGCCTCGTCCCTGGGGATTTCCTTGCTCTGTTCCACCAGTTCCTCGAACGGTTTCCAGAACTGTCCCATCAGGGGCAGCCAGTCCTCTTCGCCACGGGATACCGCATCCAACTCGTCTTCCAGGCGGGCCGTAAAATCGTAATCTACGTAGCGCTCGAAATACCTGGTCAGGAAACGGTTAACGCCGATCCCGCGGTCAGTGGGGAAGAAGCGCCTACCGTCCAGTTCCGCATAGTCCTTGTTTTTCAGGGTCTGGATAATGCTGGCGTAGGTGGACGGGCGGCCAATGCCGTGTTCTTCCAGAGACTTCACCAGGCTGGCTTCTGAATAACGAGGCGGCGGCTCGGTGAAGTGCTGTTCGGTAACAATTTGCTGCAGGGTAAGGGTGTCGCCTTCTTCCATGGCCGGAAGGATCCGATCCTGGCCATTGGCATCGCCTTCCCTGGCCGAAGGCTGCGAGCCCTTGCTTTCCTGGTAGACGGCCATGAAGCCGGGCTCCACCAGTATCGAGCCGTTGGCCCGGAAACGATGACGCCTGTCACCGTCGGGACCAGCCAGCAAATCTACCGCAACGGTATCGTAAACGGCGGGGATCATCTGGCAGGCAATGGACCGACGCCAGATCAGTTCATACAGCCGGAACTGGTCGGCATCTATCTTGCCCCTGAGATCGTCAGGAGTAATGGATGCCTGGGCGGGGCGAACCGCTTCATGGGCTTCCTGGGCATTCTTCGACTTTGTTTTGAACAGCCGGTGTTCCGCGGGGACCCGATCAGCACCGTATCGCTCTGAAATGACGCTGCGGATTTCATTGATGGCTTCCGCGGCCAGGCTGACTGAGTCAGTACGCATATAGGTGATCAGGCCTACCGGGCCGTCACCGAAATCCACGCCCTCATACAGGCGTTGAGCCAGCATCATGGTGCGCTGGGCACCAAAGCCCAGTTTGCGGCTGGCATCCTGTTGCAGGGTAGATGTGGTGAACGGCGGTGCCGGGTTGCGCCGGCGCTGCTTCTTCTGAATTTCCGAGACTGTCAGCTTGCCATTGGCGGCAGCGGCCAGGGTTTCCTCAACCTCGTGTGCAGCACCACCGCTCTCGAAGCTGAATTGCTCGACCTTCTCTCCCTTGTATTCAGCCAGGCGGGCCGAAAAACTCGTCGCGTTCTTCGCCACGGTAGCTTCTACCGACCAGAATTCCCGACGCTGAAAGGCCCTGATCTCGTCCTCACGCTCTACGATCAGTCGCAGGGCGGGACTTTGCACGCGGCCGGCGGACAGGCCGGGAAAGAACTTGCGCCATAGCAGGGGAGAAAGGTTGAAACCCACCAGGTAATCCAGGGCTCGCCGAGCCTGCTGGGCATTAATAAGGTCGATGGATAATTCCCTGGGGTTCTCGATCGCCTCACGCACGGCGTCCTGGGTGATCTGGTAGAACTCTACCCGGTAAACCGCCTTGTTCTCGAGATCGCCCTGCTCCTTGAGATGCTCGAGCAAATGCCACGAGATCGCCTCACCCTCGCGATCAGGGTCAGTCGCGAGGTACAGGGCATCAGCCTTTTTCAAAGCTTTCCGGATGGCGCTGACGTGCTTGATATTCTTGTCGATGAGCGCGTACTTCATGGCGAACTCGTGCTCGGGGTCTACCGCGCCTTCCTTGGGAACCAGGTCGCGTACGTGGCCATAGGAGGCCATGACCTGGAAATCCTTCCCGAGGTATTTCTTGATGGTTTTCGCCTTGGCCGGCGACTCTACAATGACAAGATTCTTGGACATCAGCAGTTCAGGCTTCTCTCGTTATGATTCGGTTCGGATTGAATTTTTCTAGTCGATCAACGCGGCACTTAATGCAGCAAGCCCGGGTTTTCATCGAAAACCAGGTCTTCCATCCGGGCATAGGCGGTTTCCTGACCCGGCTGGCTAAACAGCACCATCAGCACCACCCACTTGATTTGTTCGATATCGACTTCGTCTGTTCCCAGTGCCATCAAGCGATCAATCAGCAGCTCACGTTGCTCCGCCGACAAGATACCAATTTGTTCCAGGTAGATGATGTAGCCCTGGGCGTGGATATCCAGGTGGGCGCGTTCTACATCGTTGAAAATCCGGCAGGCCCGCGCGGTCGGAGCGCGCAGGCGGGAGATGTCGGGCCCGTCAGTCAGGCCGTCTAACCAGTCCAGGGCGCGATCGATTTCACGGTTATGGAAGCCCGCCCGCTCCAATTCACCCTTCAGGGCGGACCTGTCGGGTTCGTTGTCGGCGCCTTCGTCCGTCATGTATGTCTCGAACAGGTACATGAGTACATCGAGCACGTCTTGCTTCATTTGTCAGCCTCTTTCGGGGTCCGCGTGTAGCGCCCCCCATGCCCAGGGGTGACTTCACCCTCTAATTCCAGGATCAGGAGCATGGAGGAAAGCTCACCAGCCGTCAAACCAGTTCGTTGGCCCAATTGATCCAGGGACACCGGATCGTGGCCCAGGGCGTCCAGTAACAAGGAGTACTCGGGATCCCTGGTCGGGATTCCCGGCGTGTCCGGCTGAGGGGCTTCGGTCGGCGCATTCTCGATGGTGGCGGCCAGCTGTCCAAGCTCCTCAAAAATGTCCCCGGCAGACTCCACCAGCTTGGCTCCCTGTCGGATCAGCTGGTGGCAACCCCGGGCCATGGGATTGTGAATAGAACCCGGGATGGCGAACACCTCGCGACCCTGCTCGCTGGCCAGCCTGGCCGTAATTAATGAGCCGCTGCGGCGGGTGGCCTCCACAACCAGCGTGCCCAG
>JBFFTZ010000158.1:0-6414 GCA_041571575.1 Gammaproteobacteria bacterium
GACATCGCCCGGCGCTGGGAGGAGCTGTCAGGCGTCCCGGTGCTGCAGGGCTACGGATTGACGGAGTGCGCCGGCGTGCTGACGATGAACCCCGTCGGCGCCAACCGCCCGGGCACGGCCGGCGTCCCGGTGCCCGGGGCGCAGGTGAAAATCGTCGACGACGAAGGGGCCGAGCTGCCGCCCGGCGAGCCGGGTGAAGTCATCGCGCGGGGGCCCACCATCATGCGGGGCTACCTGCGCCGGCCGGACGCGACCGCCGAGACGATCAAGGACGGGTGGCTGTACACCGGCGACATCGGCGTGATGGACCCGGACGGCTACCTCCAGATCGTGGATCGCAAGAAGGACATGATCCTCGTGTCGGGCTTCAACGTGTATCCCAACGAGATCGAAGAAGTCACGGTAGCCCATCCGGGCGTTCTCGAGGCGGCGGCAGTTGGTCGGCCCAACGAGAAATCTGGCGAGGTGGTGGTGTTGTACGCCGTTCGCAGCGACCCCAATCTCACCCAGCAAGAACTGCTGGCCTATCTGAAGGAAAATCTCACCGGGTACAAGGTACCCAGGGAGATTATTTTCCGCGAAGAATTGCCCAAGACTAATGTGGGCAAGATTCTTCGTCGCGAACTTCGCGACGAAGTAAAGGCCTAGCGCCTGATGACTCAGCCGGCCTTGTGATAGGCCGGGCTGAGTTCGCGAACCGCCTCTACCAGGGCACCCACATGTTCCGGGTTCACGTCTGGCGTAACGCCGTGACCCAGGTTGAACACGTGGCCTTCGCCATGGCCGAAGCTCTCAAGCACCTTGCCAACTTCACGACGAATCACATCCGGCGGTGAATACAACACTGACGGATCCAGGTTGCCCTGCAGGGCAACCTTGTCTCCGACCCGGGCCCGGGCGTCCGACAAGTCCGTGGTCCAGTCCAGACCCAGTCCGGCACAACCGGTGGCGGCCATATCCTCGAGCCATGCACCGCCATTCTTGGTGAACAGGATCACCGGGGTGGCGGGATGGCGCTTGGCCAGTGCGTGGGTGATGTCCTGCATATAGCGCAGCGAGAACTCACGGTAGGTGGCAGGGGTCAGCACGCCGCCCCAGGTATCAAAGACCATGACCGCACTGGCGCCGGCCTCAATCTGGGCAGCCAGGTACTCAACCGTGGCCTTGGCCAGGGTGTCGAGCAGCTTGTGCAGCACTGCAGGCTCGGAATACATCATTGCCTTGATGTGAGAGAAGGTCTTGCTGCTGCCGCCCTCCACCACGTAGGTCCCCACAGTCCACGGACTGCCGGCAAAACCGATCAGGGGCACCCGTCCATCCAGTTCGCGCACGATAAGGCGTACCGCATCCATCACGTAGCCAATCGCCTGTTCTGGATCCGGAACCGACAGCTTCTGCACGGCTTTCAGGTCACGGATCGGATTCGCAAACTTGGGGCCCTCACCGGTTTCGAAAGCCAGTTCCAGGCCCATGGCGTTGGGCAGTGTCAGGATATCCGAGAACAGGATGGCCGCATCCAGACCGAAGCGATCGATCGGTTGCAGGGTGACTTCACAGGCCAGGTCAGGGTTGCTGCACAAGCTGAGGAAATCACCTGCCTGGGCTCTCACCCGGCGATATTCCGGCAGGTAACGGCCAGCCTGACGCATGATCCAGACCGGGGTGCGGTCCACGGGTTCACGCCTCAGGGCGCGCAAAAAACGGTCGTTCTTCAAGATCTGACTCACGATGCACCAAATACCTTTGCAATAGTTGATTGAATTCCCTGGGCGGCCACGCGCGGGTCCGCCGCGTCACGAATGGGACGACCCACAACAATGTGGTCGGCGCCATTGGCGAAGGCCTGCTCGACGCTCACGACCCGCTTCTGGTCATCCGACGGGCGATTTTCTACCGGTCGGATACCGGGGGTGATAACCATCAGGCGGTTATCGATAAATTCTCTCAGCCTGGGGGCCTCAAGGCCGGACGAGATCACACCGTCGCAGCCGGCTTCCAGGGCGCGACGAGCACGTGACAACACCAGTTCTTCCACATCGCAGTCAAAACCCAGGTCGTCCAGGTCGCCCCTATCCAGGCTGGTCAGCACGGTGACGGCCAGGATGCCGACATCGCCTTTGGCAGCCGCAGCGGCTTCCATAATGGACTGATTGCCGTGCACGGTGGCGTAGGTGACACCCCGGTTATTCAGCCGCCGCACAGCAGCAGCCACGGTGGCAGGCACGTCAAAAAACTTCAGGTCCACGAAGACTTTCTTGTCCCTGGCAACCAGCCAGTCCAGCAGGCCGAAATAATCGCCGCTCATCATGAGCTCAAGACCCAGCTTGTAGAAGGTCACCGAATCACCCAGGGTTTCCGCCAGCTTGCGGGCCTGATCGGTGTCCGGGACATCCATCGCGAATATCAGCCGGTCTTTGGGATCGATGTTCTTATGCTCCATATCTCCAGGTTCCTGCCTAAATCAAGTGAGGGCGCATTCTATCGTGAAATGACCGCCGAGGAGAGTAAGTGAATACCTCAAGTGCGCTCTGAGGGTTCGAACAGGCGCTGGTGCTCCAAAATCGCGTACCTGTCCGTCATGCCTGCCACATAATCCGCGACAATCCGTGCCTTTGCGGCCTCGCCGTCGCTATCCATGGCTGCTGCAGCCTTCAGGGAGTGCTCCGGTGGCATGAGCCGCCGATCTTCCATAAACGCTGTAAACAGGTCACGAATAACCTTGGCGGCCTTGTTGGTCATCCGCAGCACCCGGTAGTGCTGATAAAGGTTCTTGTGCAAATAGCGCTTCAGGTCCCGATTTTCCTGCTGGACCTTCTCGCTATAGCCAATCAGCGGACCAGGCTGGGCGCGGACCGCGGCGACGCTGTCCGGGTCGGCGGCGGCAATCAGCCCGGCGCTATGCTCGACCAGGTCAGTCACCACGTAATTGATCATCCTGCGAATAATCTCGTGCATGCGCCGGCGACCCGAGATATCCGGATAGCGGGCTGTCACCTCGCGATATTGCCTGCCAAACAATTCAAGCTCACACAGCTCGGCCTCCTCCAGCAGGCCGGCCCGCACACCATCATCGATGTCGTGATTGTTATAGGCGATCTCGTCAGCCAGGTTGGCCAGCTGGGCCTCCAGGCTGGGCTGGCTACGCCCCAGGAAACGCATGCCCAGGTCCCCAAGTTCCCGGGCGTTGCGCGCGCTGCAATGCTTGAGGATGCCCTCACGGGTCTCGAACATCAGGTTCAGGCCGGGGAATTCGGCGTAACGCTCCTCCAGCAGATCCACCACCCTCAGAGACTGGAAGTTGTGTTCGAAGCCGCCGTAATCCCTCATGCAGGCATTCAGGGCATCCTGACCGGCATGGCCAAACGGCGTATGACCCAGGTCGTGGGCAAGGCAGATGGCCTCCACCAGGGGTTCGTTAATATTCAGGATGCCGGCAGCCGTCCGGGCGATCTGTGCCACTTCCAGGGAATGGGTCAGCCGCGTGCGGAACATGTCCCCCTCGTGGTTTACGAAGACCTGGGTTTTGTACACCAGCCTCCTGAAGGCGGTGGAATGAACAATGCGGTCCCGGTCTCGATGGTATTCACTGCGATACGCATGTGAGGACTCGGGATGCTGGCGCCCGAGTGATTCCTGTTCAACAGCTGCGTAGGGCGCGAGGTTTGTGGGAATATCGGTCAACTGGCCACCTCTTCCAAAGCGTTACTTACAAACCTGTCCAGCTCGTCCGCAGGATAGTCATCGGTTACGGCAGCCTCCCCCAGTTGGCGCAGCAGCACCAGCCTGATTCGGCCACCCAGCACTTTCTTGTCATGGGCCATTGCCTGCATAAAAGCAGAACCGGCCAGGGCAGGCGGCCTCACCGGCAGGCCAGCCGCCTCCAGGAGGCGTCTCAGGCGCCCGGCCTCATCGGATTTCAACAAGCCCCTGCTGACAGAAAAATCCGCCGCCATCACCATACCCGCCGCCACCGCCTCTCCATGCAACCACTGGCCGTAGCCACTGAGCGCTTCGATGGCATGGCCGAAAGTATGGCCAAAATTCAGGATGGCCCGGCAACCGTGCTCGCGCTCATCCATTTCCACGACCCGGGCCTTGAGCTCACAGCTTCTCTGGATTGCGTAAGCCAGGGCCTCGGGCTGACGGGCAAGCAAGCCAGGCATGTTCTGTTCCAGCCAACCCAGGAACGGGGTATCCATGATCGCCCCGTACTTGATGACCTCGGCCAGACCGGCCCGCAGCTCTCTTTCGGGGAGGGTGTCCAGGGTGTCTGTATCCGCCACCACCGCAACCGGCTGGTGAAAGGCGCCTATCAGGTTCTTGCCCTGGGGATGGTTGACTGCCGTCTTTCCGCCCACAGCCGAATCAACCTGGGCCAGCAGGGTGGTGGGAACTTGCAGGAAAGCGATTCCCCGCTGATAGCAGGCCGCGGCAAATCCCGCCATATCGCCTACCACCCCCCCGCCCAGCGCCAGCACCGTGGCATCCCGAGAGTAGCCGCCCTCGACCAGGGCATCGAAGATTTTTTCAACGGTGGCCAGCGTTTTATGGACCTCACCGTCTGGCAGCACCAGCTGCCTCACCCTGAAACCGCTAAGCGAATTGCAAACCCGCTCCAGGTACAGGGGGGCAACGACGTCATTGGTGACGACCAGCACATCCCGCCCCGGAATCGATGCAGCCAGCGTCTCGGTCCGATCCAGCAGGCCCGGGCCGATATGTATTGGATAGCTCCGTGAGCCTAGACCAACTTCAATTTTCGTCATTGGGTATCAACTCTGAATTACGCGAGAGTTCTTCTGCAATCTGATCAACCACGTTGTTAACACGGCGACCGTTAGTATCCACCACCAGATCAGCGATTTCACGGTACAGGGGGTCGCGGTGCTCAAACAGGCCTTGCAGTCTCTCCCTGGGCTGACAATCGAGCAGCAATGGCCGATCACGACTGAACCGGGTGCGCTCTACCTGCTGGTCCACGCTGGCAAACAGGTAGACAACAAAACCCCGGCTGGCCAGGCATTGGCGATTCGCCTCCACGGTAACTGCGCCACCGCCGGTGGCAAGCACCACACCGGTGCGCTGGGTCATCTCGTCAATCACGTCTTTTTCCCGCAGCCGGAATCCTTCCTCCCCTTCCTTTTCGAAAATGAAGGGAATATCCACGCCTGTTCGATTCTGTATTTCCTGGTCGCTATCAACAAAGCTCAGCCCGAGCTGGCGCGCCAGTTGTCGACCTACCGCTGTCTTGCCGGCACCCATGGGGCCCACCAGGAAAATATTCGCGTATCTCATAGGGCTAGAGTAACCAAAAAAAAAGGGCCAGCCTAATGGCTGACCCTTTCTGCCGTTAACCGGCTAACCTTGAGCTAGTAAAGCTCAGTGCCTTCACGCAGGATTTTCGGGGTGACAAAGATCAGCAATTCTGACTTGTCCGAGCTGCGCTGGGTGGTCTTGAACAAGTAGCCGACCATGGGGATATCGCCCAGGTAAGGCACCTTGAATTCCACATCGCGGGTCTCAGTTTCGAAAATACCGCCGAGGACCACGGTCTCGCCATCGTCAACCAGAACCTGGGTGGCAATTTCGCGAGTATCAATACTCGGTACCAGGCCGCCGGTGGCGCTCTGAACGTTTTCACCCACGTTATCCTTGCTCACCACCAGGTCCATGACCACGCGGTCATCAGGAGTGATAAGAGGGGTAACCTGGAGGCTCAGCACAGCTTCCTTGAAGCGGGTGGTCGTGGCACCACTAGAGGCGCCTTCCTGGTAGGGAATCTCGACACCGGCCTTGATCCGTGCTTCCTTCTGGTTGGCGGTAATCAGGCGAGGCGTGGAGATAATCTCCGCACGATCCTCGGCCTGGGCTGCCGACAGTTCCAGATCCAGCAGGGTATTGGCACCCAGTACCGACAGGGCAATGGATCCGCCTCTTGTACTGGGAGGCAGGTTCACGTTGTAACGGTCGAAACGCGAGTCCCCCACCGGGACTTCAATCGCGCCATTAGAAATGCCGTTGGCGCGATTATCCATTTCACTGGCAATCATCGTGTCGGTTGCCGCCGATGAACCGGAGGTGGTCCACAAGCGGTTACTGGAATCTCTCTCGTACCGGGTCAGACCCAACTGTGCGCCAAGCTCACGGGAGAAGTCATCACTGACAATCACGATGCGCGATTCGATCAATACCTGCTTCACAGGGATATCCAGCACCTCGACCAGGCGGCGGATTTCCATCAATCGTTCCGAAGTATCCTGGGCCAGCAAGGTGTTGGTGCGCTCGTCCACCGCGATGCTTCCGCGTTCAGACAACAGGGCGCCACCCTCGCCACCGCGAATCAACTCGGCAATGTCAGTAGCCTTTGCGTAGTTCACCTGGATGAATTCTGACCTCAGGGGAATAAGCTCATCC
>JBFFTZ010000159.1:0-6382 GCA_041571575.1 Gammaproteobacteria bacterium
GTATCCCTGGCAACATTCGAGAAGGCGTTTCAGGACCTGGAAGAATACGGCATCAAACCCAGTGCGGTCTTTAGCGAGCTACAGGGTTGTCCGGACATACCCGGAGCGATCAGCGTCATCGTGGAAACTGACCAGGCTATGCTGCGACTTCCCAGCGGGGAATTTATTGCAATCGCCAGGGACATGCTTGATGCCGTCCTGGCAGGATCCCTCGAAACCGAACAACCTGAACAAAGCAAAGACAAACCCAACGCAGCTATATCCCTCATGTTTTACCTGGATGCCCAGGTAGCCCAGGACCAGACCTGGATTCAAAAAACCCAGGTGAATTACCCGGAAGCCGAATTTCGTCAAATGGCGGACGGCACGCTGCCCCAGTTGGCTGCGGGCATCCAGGGCAAAAATGTTATCAATTTCTTGCAAGGCGCCTATACACCCAAGTCTGACTGGCAACGCGCCCTGAAGCCATGGCGTGTGCCCGCCCTGTTAGCAGCTTCGTTACTGATCACGGTAAGCCTGGTGCAGGCAATCAGCCTCTGGAGGCTGTCTTCTGTGGAATCCGACCTGGATGCCGCACTAGCAGTCACCTTGAGACAGGTCTTTCCAGGCAACGCAAAAATCAGTGATCCTCGCAAGCAACTGGACCAACTTCGACAAAGTTTACGGGGAGGCCCCAGCGGTAGCTCCAGTCAATTTCTGGACACGGTGATCGCCCTGGGAGGCATCCTTCCAAAATTGCAGGACACCCGTGTTGAGGCTGCCAGTTATCGAAACCAGGTTCTGGAATTACAGATAAAGGTACCGGACGTAACAACCCTGGACAGGCTGGAAAGAGAGATGGAAGAGTCCGGTTATTTCCAGATTAACATTCAGTCCGCCAACCCTCGAGATGATGGCGTGGAAGGTCGTATTGCCATTGCGAGGAGCGGATCATGAGAAATTGGTGGAGCACCCTGCAACCCCGTGAACGGCTGTTTATCATGACAGGCTCAGTCCTTCTCGTAGCCTTCCTGATTTTTTGGTTGGGACTCAAGCCATTATTCCAAAGCGCCGGTGAAGCGCGTCAAAGAGTCGCGGAAAAATCAGTATTACTCGCGGATCTACGTAGCACGGCTACCCAGATGGGCGACCGTTCGAGGCTCACCGCAACCCTGCCGTCGGCAAACGAATCCCTGGTGGTTATCGTCGATCGCAGCACCCGGGAAACCGGACTGGCAACCGCTCTTAAACGGAATCAACCTGTCAGCGATGACGAGATAAGGGTGCGTTTCGAAAATGCATCATTCAACCAGGTCATGGCATGGCTGGGATTGCTACACAGCAACTATGGCATCGAAATTGATAACGCCGCGTTCGAAACAATGACTGAACCGGGCCGTGTACAGGCCAGCCTGGTCCTCAAGCGAGGTAAGTCATGAAACTGCGCCGATTGTTATCACTCGTTGCAATCGGGTTCGTAGTGGGGCTCGTAGCAACCGCACCCGCGAGGCTGGTTTCGATCTTTTTGCCGGGTAATGTTTCCCTGGACGGGCTTTCCGGAACATTGTGGAATGGCTCTGCGCGACAACTGGTCTTGAACAACGCTGCAGCCGGAGAACTGGAATGGGAAGTGAAGCCCTCCCAAATGTTAACCGGGCGCCTGGGGTTGAAATTCCAATCTCAATTACCCGATGGTTCGATAAGTGGAAACGCAGCAATAAGCCTTGGGGGCTCGATATACCTGGACAGTGTGAAAGGCAGCATGCCCCTTGGCTACATCACAACGGATTTCCCACCCGGCATGCTGGATGGCCGGGTTAGCCTGATCTTCGAAGAAGCCATTTTTCAAAATGAATGGCCCACGCGGCTTAAAGGTGTGCTGGCGGTGGGCAACCTGGTTCAAAATATTCCCAAGCCCACTCCGCTGGGCACATTCAGCGTAACGTTCGACGGTGAGCAGGGTGAAGACGGTTCGGTCAAGGGCGTGATTGAAACTCGCTCGGGAGCGCTACAGGTGGACGGCCTGCTAACGTTAAACAGCAATCGCTCTTTTGTCATGGACTCGATGGTACGGGCCAAGGCCGAAACGCCAGATGACCTGAAAGGCATGCTTCCGCTTATCGGTGAACAGGAACCGGATGGCGGTTACCCGCTACGTTACACAGGCAAGCTCTAGGCACGTCGGCACTAGAATTCTCGCCAGGCGCCCATCAACGGGAAATACAAGGCCAGCTTGACCGGCATCCCCGGCCGCCAGGCATTAATCACTGTTGCATAGCGTCTGAGTTGACTCGCATAGCGTTCCTGTTCTCTGTCAAGAAAGGCCTCCAGTCCCGAGCCCTCATGGCGACTACTCTTGTAGTCCACGATCCAGAGAGTGCCCCCCTCGTCCACGAACACCCGATCCATGATTACATTGAATGGTGATCCATCACTTACACCAGTCAGGGCAAGTTCTGTCCACGCCTCACGATGATCTCCGAATAAGATCCAGCGTCCCTTGCTGTCATTCAGGGTGCCAAGCAAGGCTTCGACTGCACGGGAGGTAGCCACCGGCAATCGATCCTCCGGCATCCCCAGGGACCTCAATGCCCACTGGATAGCAGTCCGGTCTCCCGAGATTCGGTCTGGAGTCCAGGCTTCCTCGCCATCCTCAACGAAGCGTTGTAACCATCGGTGAACGACAGTTCCGGTCAATCGTATCGACTCGGATGCCCAGTCGTATTCCACCCTGGGATCATCGGAACGCACTGCTATATCAGACTCGGGGAAAAGATATTCAGGTTTGCCAGGCTCAGGCGCTTCCCAGTCCGCGACCAGTCGCCGCAGAGGCTTACTCGCCAGAGCCTGATCCTTGTCGTTGGCGGATTCCTCCAGGCCTTCGAACTGCCCCTGGGCATAATCCCAGAACAGTGACAGCAGGCTTCCTGCATCAGCTTTCACGTCACCGTTCTTTAATGCCTTGGCATGCCCCAACAGATGCAACTTTTCTCTCGCCCGAGTAGCCGCCACGTACAACAGCCTGCGTAATTCCTGCAAATCCCGTTGACGCTCCATTCTTCCCAGGTAGCTGTGCAAGGGATCTTGCTCATCGCCCCGTGGGGCTAAGGGAGCGAGCAGCAAATCATTCTGTTCTCCATGGCGAATCACTTCCTGCCATCGCAGCAATTCTGAACTGGAACCGGCACCGACTCTGCCCAGACCTGGAAGAATCACGGTGTGAAACTCCAGCCCCTTGGCCTTGTGAATGGTCATCACTTGCACGCGACAATCCGTTCCAGAAAGGCCTGCTGCCCGTTGTTCCTTTAACAGTGCGTCCAGGACCTTCAGGTCGTCCAGGTCGCCACCCTGCTCCGCCTGGGACAAAATATCTAAAAAGGATTCCGCATCCTGCAAGTCGCCGGGGCCTGTAAGCGACGCTGGCGCACCCAGCGCCAACCAGGCCCCTTCAACAGACTCCCTGAGTGTCGATCGACCTCGCTGACCCAATACCGTATTCAGTATGGGCGCGCAGCGGGCCAGTCGTTGCAGACCGTCCTCGGAAAGCCCCGGGAATTCATCTTCTCCCAGTACTCGGGCAATGCTCCCCTTTCCGGCTTGCACAGCAAGACACAGCAAATCTGCCTCGTGCAGCCCGCAGTATGGGGCGTGCAATACACTCAGCCATGCGGTGCGATCTGCAGGGTGCAACAGTGCGCGAGTGAGCGCCAGGAGGTCCAGAACCACCGGGCGATCTGCCAGGCTCTCAATGTCCACGGCCCGGTAATCGATACCTGCGGCACGGTATGCCTCGGTGATAGCGTGCAAGTGCGGCCGCGCTCTCACCAGCACGGCAACCTCACTGTTATCGCTCTCGGAAAGGGCTTGCCTTGTCAGGGCGACCACCGCTGCCGCCTCGGCCTCGTCGTTTCTTCCAAGAAATCCGTGCAACTGAACTGCGGGCATCATCCCCGGAGCCCGGGTCGCCCTGCAGTGACTGTAACAAATCGCCTCCATGGTCAGGTCTTCCTCCCGGGGAAATACGTCCGGGAAGACCTCGTTAACCCAGTCCACAACTCCCGGACGGCTGCGAAAATTAGCCTCCAGCCTCAGGGGGCGCAGTTGCAGTTCACCTATTCCCCTGGCCCTGGCATCCAGGTAGTAGCCCACCTTAGCTTCGCGGAACCTATAAATCGCCTGCATGGGATCGCCGACACAAAACAAGGTTCGCCCATCACCCGGAGACCAACCGGCCACAAGTTGTCTAAGCAACTGGTACTGACCGTTAGAGGTGTCCTGGAACTCATCAACCAGGATGTGTTGCAAGCGATGATCCAGGTACAGGGCCAGGTCCGTGGGAGACTCATCCTCTCCCAGGGAGCGCACTGCCGCCATGGCCACCGCAGCGTAGTCCGTCTGGTCTCGCTCCCCGAACAGCACGTTGAGTTCCGCCACCGCCAACTGCAACAGGCTCATCAGGGCTTCAAGCACCTGCCACTGACCCTCGGTGTACCGGGCCGGTGGTAACTTGCGCACCGAGTCCAGCGCATTGTCCGCGCCATCAATTTCTCGCAACTCATCCAGCAGGGCCATCATCCGGGCTTTGAGCTGCTTCTCGGTTGCGGGGAAACCCTCTCTGACAGTAACGGACTTTCGAATGGTTCCGCCACCGGTGAGCAACATGTCCGCTGCCGCCTTCCAGGCCTCCACCTCCCGGGAACTGGGTCCGGGCGCTCCACCCAGCTCAGCGTAACGATGCACAGAGCTCAATGTTTCAGGTGAAAATCGTGCGGCCTCGGCAGCGATGGGCACCAATTCCTCAAGCAGGCCTTGAGGAATCAGCCGTGCAACATCCTCGAGGCTCTCATCGATCACCCTGGCGATGGAGGTTTCCAGGAATTCTCGACGGGCATCAAGGGAATCGCTGTGCACGATGTAGCGCAACCAGTGGTCCCGGCGGGCAAGCATTCCCGATAGCAACTCCACCACCCGTGGCAGGTTGTTATCCAGGTGTGCCACCAGGATTTCCACGCTCTTCGCTTCCGGCCCCCTTGCACCAAGGCGTTCAAGGACCCGCTCAGAGGCGAGTTCGTACAATTCCTTCGGTCGCTCGCTGATCCCTGCGGACGCAGGAAAACCGGCAGGCATGGAAATTCGCCTGGCCAGAACGGAATTAAATGAGTCGATGGTCATGATCGACATCCGACCGGGCCTGTCCTGTAGATGCCAGGACTGCTTTTCATCCTGCACAAGCACATCCCGGGCCAGGGACCAGGTGAGTTTCTTGTGTGCCTCTTCTGGTGCGGCCTGCCTGGCCATTTCCAGGCTTTGCATGACACGATCCCGCATCTCGCCTGCGGCCTTCCGGGTAAAGGTGATGGCCAGTACCTGCTCGGGCGATTCAACCCGGGCCAGCAACTTCAGGTAGCGCTGGATCAATAACTCGGTCTTACCCGAGCCGGCCGGCGCCTGGACGATGAATGAGTTCTCGACATCCAGCGCGGTTTCCCGGGCCCCGGCATCTACTGGCCCCATATTTTCACGACTATTCGTCATCTGAAGCCGCTCGTCCTCGTTCAGTTACACGGCAAAGCGTCTCCAGGTGGCAGTACTGGCACACCTTGCCCCTGTCCGCCGGATCTACCTGTATTTCTCCCCGCCGAAATTGTTCTGCAAAACGGGCAAACTGCTCCCGCCATGCAATCAACAGATCATCCCAGGATTCAAACCCCGAGGCCTTGGTCCAGTTCTGTCGCTTACACTGCGTGGTGTCCGCTTGCATCATGTCGTCGTCAGCCAGGGCGCCGGCAAACATCACATTTCCCGCACTCAAGGTGACGAACAACGCGCCTTGTCCTTGCCCTTCACGCGCGACCAGGTAAACAGGCATTTGCACTGACTGGGGGCGATCCTTGAACCAGTCGCCAGGATTTGCCTTGCCGGTCTTGTAATCCAGTATCAATTGGCGCCCGTCCGGGAGCACATCAACACGATCCGGCCGAATGCTCAGCAACAGTCCACCCAACTCATGCTGCGTACCTTGTTCCCGCTCTTCCACGGCAAATGGCGGTCGGCCTCTCTCGAGATCCATTAGCGCGGCAACCAGGTTCGACACCCGTTTGCGTTCCATCTCAATCAGGCGCCCTCGTCCCTGTCCCGGGGTGTTCACCGAGGCGCCGTGAAAGGCCTTCTCCACCTCTTCTTCAACCAGGGCGGCCACTGCGTCTGAGTCGAGCGCGCACAGTCCCTGGTGGGACTTGAGGCGCTTCCAGATGGCATCCATGGCACGGTGGACACGGGTACCTCGTTCCCTGGCGTCAATACCCGGCCCTGGCGACTCCAGTGGCTCCGCCCTGAGTCGGTGTTGCGCGAACGCCCGAAACGGGCAAATCGATTGGTGCTCGATCACCTGGATACCGCCTGA
>JBFFTZ010000160.1:0-6350 GCA_041571575.1 Gammaproteobacteria bacterium
AGTCCGACGGCATAGGCCGCCCATAATCCCTTGCCGCCCAGGTTCCGGGTCGCCAGGGCCGGAATAATCAGGCTGGAAAACACCAGGTAGACCCCTACCAGCTGAACCGAAACCGTGACACTCAGTGAGAACAGTATATAGAACCCGACCCGCTGAATTTTGTGCCGCAGGAAAAACCATGCAATCAGCACTACCGCCGACAGCACTGCAGCCGGGCCCAGGGCGGCCATATCTACCCACAGAATCTGGCCGACGAGCAAGTCCTTGAGCTCGTCGCCACCCCGGGGATTATTGGCCAACAGCACCATACTTGCGGTGGCTGCCAGGATAAACATCACACCGATTATCGCTTCCTGCACATCCTGTAGATTGCGCTCTACCCAGGTAAGGAAGATGGCTCCGGCAATAGCCGCACCGAAAGCCGCAGCCTGGGCCGGATAGCCATGAATTTCCCAACCCAGGGTGCTGGCGAGGATGACGCCCAGGCCGGCCAACTGGGCAACAGCCAGGTCAATAAAAATAATGCCCCGCTTGAGGACTTCCCTGCCCAGGGGTACATGGGTAGATAACACCAGGACGCCCGCCAACAAGGCCGGACCAAGAATGCTGATATCCATTGCATTCCAGTTCACTTAGCCGCCCCTTCAAGAGTACTCACCAGTATCTCGAACATGCTGAACAAGTCAGTCACCTGGGGAGTACTGCCCACGGTGTGGGGAAGCAATAACACTGGAATGCCTGTGCGCTCGGAAAGCCATTCAGAGGGACGTGAATCCTGATAGGAGGCATGCACGATACCCAGTATTTCCTGGCCCTTGAGCCTGGCCAGTAACTCCGACAAATAACTGCTGCTGGGCGGCACCCCGGGCTTGGGCTCCAGGGTCCCCGCCTCTACCAGTCCTGCCCAGGTAAACAGGTATACCCAACTGCGGTGATAGGTCACCAGCCTGGCGCCCTGCAAGGTTTGCAACCGCGTTGCCCAACCGTCGACAGCTGAATCCCATCGCCCCTTGAAATCCGCGTAGCGTGCGGCATAAATGTCCCCATGGGCTGAATCCAGGGCCTGCAGGCGCTTGGCCAACTCTGCCGCAACCAGACCTATATTCCGCGGATCCAACTGGATATGGGGATTGCCGAAAGGATGAATATCTCCGGCCGCCCTGTCCAGCACCTCGGGCTTTTCCAGCAAGGTGACAAATTCCGATGCCGCAAGAAAACCAGGCTGACCAGGCAGCACATTCCGGTTATTCGCCTTACGCAGCAACAATGGCAACCAGCTGGCTTCCAGGTCTGCACCGGTGCAAACAACCAGGTCAGCGCTTCTCACACGGGCTATCAGGCTGGGCCTGGCCTGGATGTAATGCACGTCCTGCAAACCCGTGGTGGCGCTTTCCACCTTTACCTGGTCACCACCAAGTTGTTTCGCCAGCTCAGCCCATTCGGCTTCGCAGGCAAACACCTTCAACTCAGCATGAACCAGCCCGGGACTGGCGAGCATCGCAAGTACCAAAACTACCAATTTATTCATGGTGCAGGCCTCAGAACTGGTGGGCGCCATGGGCGCCCAGGCTCATGATGTACTGGAGCATGACCTGGCTGTCGCTGCGTTGACCATTGTCTAGCGTAGCGACTTGAAAACGCAGCCGGCTGAATTCACTGCGGGAGTAATCAAGCATGGCGGTTACGCGGCTTGGGGAGCCCGCGGTTTCCAGCAAACCCTCCAGCGGCGGCAACAAGGGTGCGTTATCGGCGCTGACGCGGTCATAGCGAAGTCCCACTCGCCAACTCGGTCGAAACTGATAAGTGCCCTGGATATAGAAACCGTCCTGGGAAATATCGTAGGGACTGCTGCCGTTAAAATTGTCGCCGGCCATGTCCAGCAGGCCGTCCTCTTCGCGCAACAGGTACTCGGCCTGTATTACAAGATTGCGCTGACGGGGATTGCCGTTTTCTGCCCACTTCCAGACAGCATCCACGATGGCCACCGAACTGTCCCCGGTAAACGCACCGGAGTCTGTACCCGGGCCCACCCCTGGATCATACTCACGCTCTACAACTTTCCCGGAAAGGTAAGACAGGCCCAGGCGCCAGCTCTGGCTGTCCCCCAGGTCACCTCCCAGCCGGGTAAACGCGGTCCATGCACCGGTGCCGCTGTTACCGGCGCCAGATGCCGGATAACTTTCGCCGCGCAGTAACTCGGCGCCCATTTCCAGCATCAGCTCTGTAGGCGCCAGCCAGCGAAGCTGGACCCCGGTATCTGCAAAATTCCCGCCCAGCATGACTGCATAGGGCAAGGGTGTATCGACGAAGTCCCAGGTATGGGGGTGACGGGAATTCTGGTAGCCAATGTCTGAATACATCGCACCGGCTTTTACTCCCAATCCACCCGGCAAGGACAGCGTCTCGATCCAGGCCTCCTCAAGCTCCACCTCGGTGCCGCCCTCATCCTGGTGCAGCGCCACCGTCATGAACCCATAAAACAGGTCATCCACGTTGGCGCTCAAGACAAACTCGCTTTCCCCCAGGGACAAACCCTCGGGTGGCGGTGATACCTCCTCATCCAGGGGGAAGCCCGCAAAATCAAAGCCGGAAAAATCTCCCGAATAGGCGGCAAACTTGCCGTCCAGGATCAGGCTAATCGCCGGATTAAACGCATTATTGGTCATCTGGACCTGGGCGATCGAGGGGTTGCCAAGACCCGCCAGACCCAGGGCAATCAAGAAAATAGAGGTATATCGTTTCATAAGAAAAAAGTCCCACAGTCAATTCACTTCGCGTGCTCAATATGAACCACGCGCCACCTGGTAATACTCCCGGCGCGCACAACCGCCTCCGTGGAGTCATGGCATCAGGCAGGAGGGCCGCGAGACTCCGGAACCAGGGCAATTGCGATGGGCAACTTGTGAACAGTGGGAACCACCAGGGCCGCCCATATCCTGGACAGGGGGGCGAGCTGTGGCGATTGGATCAGGGCCGAACCGGTACGTTCAAATTTGAGGCAAAATTCGCACCGCTGTCCCGACTCGTGAGCCGGGGTAGTCACTTCATGAACCAGGTTTACTGCTTGCAGGCACAACAGCGCTGCGACCAGCGGTCCGGCAATCAGTTGTATGATTCTATTTGGCAAACCGTTAACCCAACTAGTAGAGAATTTATACGTAATCTATCTTGAACCGATAAGCTTTCGCAACGCACCGGCCCCCGGAAATCCGCCCGGCTGTCACCAGGCAGGTTATTGCTCTGGTAAATCCAGGGTGGCAATGCGTCGCATCATCAGCCTGACCAGGTCATTGGCCAGGTCCGCCCGCAGGAACTCTTCTTCACGGCGCTTGGCCAGGACATCAGTGGGATCGAAAGTATAGTCCCGGGTCAGGGTCCTGGAATCCACCTCCAGCAGCACTTTGCCATCCACCAGCACCTGGTAGGCGATCGTGTAATAGACCTCAAATTCCTGGGGCACGTTCTCAGCCGACACCGATAGCAGTCGCTGGCCAAATTCATCCTTGTTCAATCGCAACACAGCAGTGGACCCTTCCGGCGAGCGAGTCGGCTGTACTCCCGCCGCTCTCAATCTGCGCTCAAGGGTAAGGACCAGGTCACTGTACTGGTTGCCGGTCTGTATATAGGTCACACCCATGAACTCGGGAAGACGCTCATTGCCCTGCAATTGATACCCGCACGCCGACAGTGAAACAGCCAGCAACACGGTGAGCAGTATTTTGCAGGGAAATTTCATCGATCAGACAACCAGGTTTACCAGTTTATTGGGTACCACGATCGCCTTGCGCAAGGGCTTGCCCTCCACAAAGCGCTGTACATTGGGATCGGCCATGGCAATTGCCTGGACCTGCTCCGCACTGGCATCCGCCGCCACCGAAATACGTCCGCGCAGCTTACCGTTAACCTGGACCACCAACTGCACCTCGTCTCTGACCAGGGCTTCGGGATCGTGAACAGGCCAGCTTTGTTCAAGCACCGCACCCTCGTGTCCCAGGTCAAGCCAGAGTCGGTGACACACGTGAGGCAGGATCGGCGAGAGCATCAACACCACTGCTTCCAGCACTTCCTGGGCCAGTGCCCGGGATTGTGGGCCGGTGTCCTGCACTTTCGCCAGTTCATTCATCAATTCCATGATGGCTGCAATCGCCGTGTTGAAAGTATAGCGACGACCGTAGTCATCCCCCACTTTCAAGATGGTCTCATGCAGCTTGCGACGGAGATCCTTGAGCTGGGGTGACAACTCACCGGATTCGGACCGGGTCACCGGACCCAGTTCCAGGTGTTGCGACACTGCACGCCACAATCGCTTGATAAAGCGGTAAGCGCCTTCGACACCCTCGTCCGACCATTCCAGAGATTGCTCCGGAGCCGAGGCAAACATCATGAACAGCCGAACCGTGTCTGCGCCATAGCGATCAACCAGTTCCTGGGGATCCACGGTATTGCCCTTGGACTTGGACATCTTCGATCCGTCCTTCAACACCATTCCCTGGGTCAGCAGATTGGCAAACGGCTCGTCCACATCCAGCATGCCCTCGTCACGCATCAGCTTCTGGAAGAAACGCGCGTACAGCAGGTGCAAAATTGCGTGTTCGATACCACCGATGTACTGATCCACCGGCATCCAGTACTGAGCTCGCTCGTCAACCATCGCGGTATCGCAATTGCGGCTGGCGTAGCGACTGAAATACCAGGACGACTCCATAAAGGTATCGAAGGTATCCGTTTCACGTACCGCCGCCTTGCCACACTCGGGGCAGGTAGTCTCGTAAAACTCGGGCATGGTCTTGATCGGTGAACTCACGCCTTCAAACGATACGTCCTCGGGCAACACCACCGGCAGGTCTTCTTCCGGTACAGGCAGGGCGCCGCAGTCATCGCAGTTAATGACGGGAATCGGCGCTCCCCAGTAACGCTGACGGGAAACGCCCCAGTCCCTGAGGCGGTAATTCACCTTGCGCTTGCCCAGACCCGACTGCTCGAACTCCTCAGCGATAGCATCAAATGCCTGCTGGAAATCCAGACCGTCGTGCTTACCGGAATTAACCAGCACACCCTTCTCGGTCAGGGCGCACTCGCCCAGGTCGAACTCGCTGCCATCGGCTGGCGCGATAACCTGGCGAATTTCCAATCCGTACTGCGTTGCGAACTCCCAGTCACGCTGATCGTGGCCGGGTACCGACATTACTGCACCGGTGCCATAACTCATGAGCACAAAATTGGCCGCCCACACCGGGACTTCCTGGCCATTGATCGGGTTGCGCACCGTGATGCCCAGCGGCATGCCCTTCTTCTCCATGGTTTCCATGTCCGCTTCAGCCGTCTTGGTATTGCGGCATTCGGCGAGAAAGGCGGAAAGCTCGGGATTGTCTTTCGCGGCGGCCACGGCCAGCGGATGCTCTGCCGCCACGGCCATGTAAGTCACGCCGTAAAGCGTGTCGGGACGTGTGGTGAAAACCCTCAGCGGATCACCACCGGACACCTCAAAATCAATTTCCAGACCTTCCGAGCGACCAATCCAGTTGCGTTGCATGGTGCGCACCGCCTCGGGCCAGCCTTCCAGCTTGTCCAGACCCTCCAGCAACTCCTCGGCGTAGTCAGTAATCTTCATGAACCACTGGGGAATCTCACGTCGCTCAACCGGAGCACCGGAACGCCAGCCACAACCATCGATAACCTGCTCGTTAGCCAGCACCGTCTGATCCACCGGATCCCAATTGACCACGGCTTCCCTGCGATAAACCATTCCCTTTTTCATCAGCCGGGTGAACAGCAGTTGCTCCCAGCGATAATACTCGGGGCGGCAGGTCGCCAGCTCGCGACTCCAGTCATATCCCAGCCCCAGGCGTTTGAACTGATCGCGCATGTGGGCAATGTTCTCGTAAGTCCACTTGGCCGGCGGCACCTTGTTCTTGATGGCCGCGTTTTCAGCCGGCAGGCCAAATGCATCCCAGCCCATGGGGTGCAGCACGTTCTTGCCCAGCATCCGCTGGTAGCGGGCAATCAGGTCGCCAATGGTGTAATTGCGCACGTGACCCATATGGGCACGACCACTGGGATAGGGAAACATCACCAGGCAATAATACTTTTCCCTGGAGGGGTCTTCCTTGGCAACGAAACAATCATTTTCCTCCCAATAGCTCTGGGCTTCGGGTTCAATGATTTCGGGTCGATAAATGGGGTCCATGACGACAGCTTGCTCGCGTGTTCTGTAAAACCGGTAAGGATACCGGATTTTACTCAGGTCAGCCTGTATTCAGCGAGGTTTATGCGGCCTGAATCGGGCTGGCAGGGTGCCGACCACAATGGCCAGCAATAGCAATCCCAGTATACTGACGAAGGTGTTAAAA
>JBFFTZ010000161.1:0-6311 GCA_041571575.1 Gammaproteobacteria bacterium
TCGCGTTTCAGACGGGAAGCAATAATCGACAGATCAACCTGGGCTTGTCCGCAGACATCGCCCGGGACCTTGTCGAGAATGTTCGCCTCGGACGTGATTTGCAGTCCCTGGAAGCAGAGTTCATGCCCTTGTCCCTGGCCACTGCCAGGAAGCTGGATTTGCCCGGTGAATGGCTCAGGAAGCTGGAGGGCCATAACCCTGAACAGCGCAATATCCTGCAGGTTGTGCGCCTGGTAGGCGGTTCCGATGCGGATGACAAGCTACGCCCGGGCGATCTGCTCCTGACCCTGGATGGGCGGGTGGTTAACCAGTTCCGGGAAGTCGAGCGGGCGGTGCAGGGCAAGCAGTCGGTGCAGGTCGGGGTCTGGCGTCAGGACCGGGTTGAGCAGATTGAAGTCAGCACTGCCACCCTGGACGGCGACGGGATAGACAGGCTGGTGAGTTGGGCCGGTGCCCTGTTGCAGGCGCCTCATAGAGCCCTGTCGGCTCAAAAGGGTATTAAGCCTGAAGGCGTATACGTTTCCTTTTTCAATTTTGGCTCACCTGCCAGCCATTACGGCCTGGTTGCGGGACGCCGGATTGTCGAGGTGGATGGTGCGCCTACCCCGGACCTGGATGCCTTCCTGGCCCGGGTTGCTGGCAAGCAGGACGGGGAGTCCTTGCGCATCAGGACAATCAACTTGAACGACGAGGTGGACGTCCTCACCCTGAAACTGGACAAGCATTATTGGCCCTCTTATCAATTGATTAAGGTCGATGGGCAGTGGGTGCGTGAGGAAATGGACTAGCGTATTCGGCAGAAAGGGCGGAAAATTGAATACAAGGCTGCTTGCAGCATATTATTAACGTTCAGCGTGTGCTGGGCTTACCGGGGTAGTGAATGATGAGTTTGGTGACTTCCAAACAACTGATGTGCGCAGTTTTCCAGAGTGAAGACGGGGCAGATGAGGCGCTGGAAGAAGTTCAGGCCAGCATCGAGGATGACGAGAGGCTGATTGATGCCATGTCATTGCTATGCATGGACGAGGACGAAGTCATCTCCATTACCGAGTCCCAGGGTGAGGATGCCTACTGGTGTGGCGTGCTTGCTGCCGTGGTGGGCCTGATGGCCGGTCCCATTGGCGCCATGGAAGATTCCGGCGAAGGCCTGCTGGCCTGGCTGGACCAGGAAGCCGGTCTGACTCACGAGTCCATGGAAGAAATTGTCGCCTCCCTGGAAAGCGGCGGTTCGGTCATGCTCGGCATCATGGATGCCGAGATTGGCGAACTGGTGGAGGAAGCCCTGGAAGAGTCCTGTGAAGAAGTCACCTGGTATGACCTGGGTGGCGTGCTGGACGAGGCCGACTAGGTCCGCCTCAGTCCTGCAGCTGTTCCAGGCGGCGGCTCAGTTCATCCAACATCAAATTCGCGCAAGCGCCGGGTGACAGCCTGGCGTCCAGGCTCTGGCTTGCATCTCTGCCGGCCAGTTCGGGCATCTCATTCATCACCGTGCGGTAGGCATCCCGGAATGGCAGCCCGGCAGCAGCAAGTTCCATGGCCCGATCAGTGGCGTGCATGGCGGGCTCGATGGCATTTGCCAGTGCCTGTTCGTTGAATTCCAGGCTCCCCACCAGGTCCGGAAAAATATCCATTACCGCGCGACCCTGTTGCAGACCCCGCAGCAACGGAGGCTTGGTGTTTTGCAGGTCACGGTGATATCCGCTGGACAATGACAGCAGGGACTGCAGTTCAATAATCGCGGCCTCGACGCAGGGATAGGCGCCACGAAGTAATTCCACGAGGTCCGGATTTCTCTTGTTGGGCATGATGGATGAGCCGGTGGTAAAGCGGTCCGGCAGTTTTACGAAGTTGAACTCCGACGTACTGAAAAGACTGATGTCCCAGGCAAACCGGCGCACGTCTTGCAGGGCCTGGGCAAATGCGGACAGGCCCTGGATTTCGAATTTCCCGCGACTGTTCTGGGCGTAGATCGGATTGACCTGCATTCGCGAAAAACCAAGTTCCCGGGTAGTGAGTTCCCGGTCCAGGGGCAGGTTCACACCGAAGCCTGCGGCGGTCCCCAGCGGGTTGGCATTTATCCAGTTACGGGTGTCCTGGGCCAATCGTGCGTTATCGATGAAGCTCTCGGCAAAGGCAGCAAACCACATGCCCACAGAGGACACTACCGCACGTTGCAGGTGGGTGTAGCCCGGCATGGGAATGTTTGCGGTGGCCCTGGCGCGCTCTATGCACAGGCTTGCGGTGGCCAGGCATTGATCCTGGAGTTCCTCCAGCCTGTGGCGAAGCAGCAGCCGGGTGGCGACCAGTACCTGGTCATTTCTGCTGCGCCCGGTATGCACCCGTTTGCCCAGTTCGCCGAGTTGCTCAATGAGATACGACTCGATGGCCGAGTGTCCATCCTCGAAGCGTTCGTCCAGTGTGAAGGCGCCGGATGTGAATTTACCTTCCAGGTCTGTCAGCGCGCCCAGCAGTTTTCCGGCCTCTTCCGGGCTGAGTATCTCTATGCTTTCCAGGCCTTTCACGTGGGCCGCCGAGGCCTGCAGATCGTAGACAAACAACTGGCGGTCCAGCACCACGTCCTGGCCGGCCATGAAGGCCATGATTTTTTCATCCACCGGAACGTCGGTTTTTTTCCAGAGAAAATCAGCCATGAGGAATGCCCTCCAGTTCGTCAAAGCCGCAGGCCAGGTTGATGTTCTGGATGGCCTGGGTTGCGGCGCCCTTGAGCAGGTTGTCCAGGGTGACATATACAACGGCGTACCGCTCGCTTTTGCCAGCCGTCCAGCCGCCGACGGTGGCGTGATGCAGGCAGGCATTATCCCGAACGTAGGGGATTTTTTCCTGCAGCTTCACCAGTGGTTCATCGCCATAGGCCTTGTTGTAGATGTCGCTGAGTTGGGCGTTGCTCACCGGTGCGCTCAGCTCCGCGCAGACAGTCATGTTGATGCCGCGAAAGAACGAGGCCACATGGGGCATAAAGCGCAGCCGAATCCCCAGTTGGTGGCTCACCTCGCCCTCGTGCACGTGACCGACGGGCGCGTAGGGTAGAAGGTTTTCGCGTAATACTTGCGGATCGTTTTTTTCCGAGGGTTTGGTGCCTGCGCCGCTGTAGCCGGAGACACCGGCACAATGCGCCGGTCCCTGGAGCAGCGGGCACAGAGGTGCCAGGGCCAGTTGCATGGCGGTGGCATAACACCCGGGGTTGGAAATACGTGTCTTGCCGGCCGCACTGCCCCGGGTCAGCTCGGGCAGGCCGTAATACCAGTTCTTGTCGAAGCGATGGTCCGCGCTGAGATCCACGATGACGGTTTCGGGACGGGCTTGTTCCAGGGCCTGCACGTAGGGCTCCGAAAGGCCGTTGGGCAGGGCCAGAACGCAAATGTCCGCGCCCCGTTGGGCGACGTCCTCAGGATCCAGGTGCTCATATTCTCCCCGCAGTACGATGCCTGAGTCGGGCTGGGCGACGGCCCGGCCGGCCAACTCCCGGGAACTGGCATAGCTCAGTTCCAGGCCCGGGTGATCCTGTACCAGCTTCAGGATCTCAGCCCCGGTATAGCCCCTTGCGCCTACCAGTCCCAGCGTCATTTTTTTATTCACGTGAATGGTCTCCCTGGCTGCTAGTACAGTGTTATCGGGGCCTGGTTTGCCCGCTGAACCAATGCCTGTATTTGCTGATAGTCATCCACGCCGTACCAGAAAATATTCCAACTGGAACCCTTGATACAGCCGTCTGCCTGCTGGAAATAAAACTGATTGATCGGGTTGCCAGGTCGTGCCCGCCAGTACATGGAGGGGTAACTCTCACGGACCTGTTCCCACAGCGACCTGCCCAGTCCTTCACCCTGGGCTTCCTCGGTAACCGAGAACTTGTCCAGTCGCACGATATCCCCTTCCTGCACGATGACGGCGGCGGCCCGATAACTGTCGCTTACAAATACAGCAGCAAGATCGGTGCTCTCGAAGTAGTCCTCGGACAGGGTCTTTTGAAAGCTCGCTTCCAGCAGGTTTTTCAGCCTTCCCTGGTCAACGTCGGACCAGTCTTTGCAGACCTGGATGTTCTCGCCATAGCGAACCAGGGTGCCCGATCCGCGATAGGTGAACAATTCCTTGGCCAGCATGGCCGGCTGGGTGATGGATACCGAACTTGAGTGGGGCAAATCCAGCAGCATGTCATGCACTTGCTGCAGCTTCAGGCGCATGCCCGAGTGCAGCCAGTCGCTGGACATGAGGTGCTGGTAATCGGTGCTCAGGTTGATGGAGGAAATCAGGTTGCCGTCGTGGTCCAGTATTCCGCCTGTGCCGGTCAGGAAAATGATCTTGAACGGTTGGGCTGCATGGACCAGTTCGCTGGTGGCCATGTCCGCATTGACGTTCAGGATTTGTCCGTCAACGGTTTCTGCGAAGGGTGAGATGACCGGCATGGACTGGGCTCGTAGTGCCGCCCTGATCAGGTCCATGTGTACCCCGGTGATCTTGCCCACCATGCCGTATTTTTCCTGGTCCAGCAGTTCGGCTTCGAATACACCGCTGGTGATGGATGTGGCGCGCACGCCTGCGTCACGCAGGGCATCCACCAGGCGCAGGTTTTCTGCCTGGAAAACCCGCCTGGCCAGCTTGAGTACCTCGGGGGTGGTTACTCTCAGTCCGTCCACCACCCGGGACTCGATGCCTTCGCTTGCCAGGGTCTGATTGAGCTGGGGGCCGGCGCCGTGAACGATAATCGGGGCAAGGCCTACCTGCTGCAGGAAGGCCAGGGAAGAGGACAGCGCGGCGACGTCTTGCTGCAGGATTTCGCCACCTACCTTCACAATGGCGAACTTGTCGGTTTCCAGGGCAGAGAATTTCTTCAGGTATTGCTGAACTTCTTTCTGGCTACCCAGGTTGTTCAGCAGTCTGAGGATGACTTGCCGGGTTTGTTTACTAGAGTCCATGGGAGATCAGTCTTTCGTAGGTTGTGGTTACGGTGGCCAGTTGGTCCAGTGCCACCCATTCATCTGCCGTGTGCGCCTGGGCTATATCGCCACTTCCGTAGACGATGGTGTCCAGGCCTGCCTCGCCGAACAAGGCTGCCTCGGTCCAGAAATCCACGGCCGGTCCCAGGGGCAGTCCCAAGTCCTCGGCCACGGCAATGCTGGCTTTCAGCCCGGACTGTCCACGGCTTGCGTCGGGCAGGGCCGGAGCCAGGAATCGTGGCGCCCAGTCGGCCAGGTGTTCCCCGGGGCTCAATGCCACCAGTTCCTTGAGCAGCGCACGGCCGTCCTGGCCGGGAAGTGTTCGCAGTCCCATTGCCAGTGATGCCTCGGCGGCGATCATATTGGGCTTGATGCCACCATTGATCTGACCGATGTTGAAGCGCAGGCCCTGCAGGTTCTCGAACGCGGCTTCCTGGCGGGCCCGGATGTATTCCAGCGCCCTGGCGGACCACTGCACGGCGCGATGCACGGCACTGTCATCCAGGGCCCGGGCGGCGGATGCATGGCCGGGAATGCCTCGAAAAGTAAGCCCCGCCGTGGCGATGCCCCGGTGGGCGCAGACCGCCCTGGCCTGGGTAGGCTCGGCGATAATCGCCCGGGTGAAGCCGTGATCGGATTCCAAAAATCGGCGTATGCAGGTGCTGCTACCGGCTTCCTCGTCGCTGCTGAAAAGCAGTGCCACCGGTCCCTGGCAGCGGTTCACAGCGCTCAGCATGGCGGCCGAGGCGCCCTTGATGTCGCAAGCTCCAAGTCCGTAGGCCCTGTCTTCTTTAACCTGTAATTCCAGGGGGTTCACGCTCCATTGCTGGTTTGCCGGGACGGTGTCCACGTGGAAGTTGAACAGGGTCTCGGTTTCGCCCCGCACAGCCAGCAGGCTGATACAGCCGTCTGCGTGATCCTGCTCGGAGAAACTGAACCCGGGAAGCTGTGCCCGCAGGTAACTGAACAGCGGGCCGTCAGCCGTGATGTCCCGAGGTGGATTGCGACTGTCGCAGGCCACCAGCCGGGAGAGGTGCTGCAAGGTGTTTTGCAGTGATCCGGTCATCAGCTGTTGTCTCCCCGGGGCCCGCCGTTCACCTGGGTCCACAGGGACGAGCTCTGGCCAAACAGCTTGATGAATCCTTCCGCCTCTTCCACGCTCCAGTCGGCGCTCTGGGCATAGACGGCGCCGGCCGAGTTGAGAATGTGCGGAGAGCTCACTGCTACCGGATAGATGTTGCCGCCCTGGGTTTCGATGGTCACTTCGCCGTTGACCACGTACTGGGAAGATTCAAGGTAGGCTTCCAGGTCATGTTTGAGGGGCTCGTAGAAAAAGCCCTGGTAAACCAGTTCCACCCA
>JBFFTZ010000162.1:0-6299 GCA_041571575.1 Gammaproteobacteria bacterium
CAACGTTAACTCCCGCAGTGAAAATGCGGGCCAAAACCTGAGGAGCATCCGTCGCCGGTCCCAAGGTCGCAATTATTTTAGTGCTGCGCATAGCGTACTTACCTTTATATGGCGCTCGTCCTGAACGCATTTATATTTTCTAATATCGATATTCGTTTTACCGGCGACCTATTTCGCCCTTTTCTGCAGCATTACTACTGCCGGCAGGGTTTTCCCCTCCAGGAATTCAAGAAATGCACCGCCACCGGTTGAGATATATGAAATGCTATCTGTCAGGTCGTATTTTTCCAGCGCGGCCAGGGTGTCTCCACCACCGGCAATCGAAAATGCCTTGCTCTGGGCAACTGCTTCCGCAACCACCCTGGTACCTTCACCGAACTGGTCGAACTCAAATACACCTAGGGGGCCGTTCCAGACAATAGTGCCGGCATCAGCCATCAAAGAGGCGAGTTTCTCAGCAGTATCCGGACCAACGTCCATGATCATTTCGTCTTTGCCAACCTGGTTTACGGAGCGAATATCTGCTTCGGCGGATTCGGAAAACTCTGTCGCTACAACCACGTCGGTGGGAATCGGAATCGCCGCCCCGTCTTTCTCGCCCCTTTGCATCAAGCCTTTGGCCACAGGGACCAAATCGGCTTCATACAGGGATTTCCCAACCTTGTTCCCGGAGGCAGCAATAAAGGTGTTGGCGATGCCACCACCTACTACCAGGTGGTCAACTATACCCGACAGGGTCTCGAGAACTGCAAGCTTGGTGGAAACCTTGGATCCCCCGACAATCGCAACTACCGGGCGTGCCGGCGTCTTCAGGGCGCGCTGCAAGGCCTCCAGCTCACCGACGAGCAGAGGCCCGGCGCAGGCTACTTTTGCCAACACACCCACACCGTGGGTACTGGCCTGGGCGCGGTGGGCCGTGCCAAAGGCGTCCATCACATAGATGTCACACAGGGCAGCCATTTTGCGGGCCAGGGATTCGTCGTCCGCCTTCTCACCCTTGAGAAAGCGTACGTTCTCGCAAAGCACCAGTTCGCCAGGCTGAACCTCGACGCCATCTATCCAGTCACGGGCCAATCGCACGGGTGTACCCAGCAATTCAGACAGTCGCCGGGCGACGGGGGCAAGTGAAAACTTCTCGTCAAACTCCCCTTCAACGGGGCGGCCCAGGTGGCTCATCACCATGACTGCAGCACCCGCATCCAACGCCATTCTGATGGTGGGCAAGGAGGCCCTGATTCGAGCATCACTGGTCACAGCCCCATCCTTGATGGGAACGTTCAAGTCTTCCCTTATCAACACTTTCTTGCCAGCGAGATCCAGTTCGCTCATTCGGATGACGTTCACAATCTTACTCCTTAAGCCGGAACACAAATGAATGGCGGGGCATGAAGCCCCGCACACTCATACCAGTCAGTCTGTCGTACTTTACTTGGCGCTCATCAACGCCAGGGTGGTATCCAGCAAGCGGCAGGAGAAGCCCCACTCGTTGTCATACCAGGAGCACACCTTCACCAGGCGGCCGTCAATAACCTTGGTAAGGCCCGCATCGTAGGTAGATGAAGCCGGGTCATGATTGAAATCAATCGACACCAGGGGCGCTTCACAATAGTTAAGCACACCCTTCAGCGGTCCCTCAGAGGCAGCACGCATGATGCTGTGCACTTCGTCCACCGTGGTGTCACGGCCGGCAATGAAAGTCAGGTCAACCATGGATACGTTGATGGTCGGCACACGCACAGCATAACCGTCCAGACGGCCAGCCAGCTCAGGCAATACCAGGCCCACAGCAGCGGCAGCGCCGGTCTTTGTGGGAATCATTGACATGGTGGCCGAGCGGGCGCGACGCAGGTCGCTGTGATAAACGTCTGTCAGCACCTGGTCATTGGTGTAGGCGTGAATGGTGGTCATCAGGCCACTAACCAAACCCATCGCCTGGTGCAGGGGCTGTACCAGCGGAGCCAGGCAGTTGGTGGTGCAAGATGCGTTGGAGATGATCTGGTCGCTGGCCTTCAGGGTCTGGTGATTCACACCGTAGACGATGGTGGCATCGATATCCTTACCGGCAGGTGCGGAAATGATCACTTTCTTGGCGCCGCCGGCCAGGTGGGCCGAAGCTTTTTCGCGGCTGGCGAAGAAACCCGTGCATTCCAGGACAACGTCTACACCCAACTCGCCCCAGGGCAGCTTGGCCGGATCGCGCTCGGCAAGCACACGAATGCGATCGCCGTTAACCACCATGTAGCCATCCTCAACTGACACTTCGCCGGGGAACTTGCCGTGAGCCGTATCATAACGCGTCAGGTGCGCATTGGCGTTCGCGTCACACAAATCGTTAACTGCAACAATCTGAATCTCGTCGGTGCGTCCTTGCTCATACAGAGCGCGCAGTACGTTACGTCCAATGCGTCCGTAACCATTAATACCAATCTTTACAGCCATATCTATATTCCCATGTGGTTAAACTACTGACAGCTGAATGTCATATATCCAGTGTTTACAACAACTCTCCGGCGACCTTGCAGACGTTATCTACAGTGAAGCCATAGTGCTCAAATAATATTTCAGCCGGTGCGGATTCGCCGAAAGTATCGATCCCGATTACCCTGCCACCGCTACCGACGTATTTCCACCAGCAACCGGTGGTACCCGCTTCGATGGATATGCGATTCACCACCTCCGGCGGCAGAACCGTTTCGCGATAAGCCTTGCTCTGGGCATCGAAGACCCGGGTGCAAGGCATGGACACGACGCGCACCTTGTGACCTTCGTCTTTCAGGCGCTCCGCAGCGTCAATCGCAAGACCCACTTCCGAACCGGTCGCAATCAGGATCAGGTCGGGCTTGCCACGGCAATCGCGCAACACGTAACCACCCTTGGCCACCGAATTCATCTGCCGGACGCCACGCTCCAGGAACGGTGTGGTCTGGCGGGTAAACACCAACGAACTGGGGGTCTCCCGGTTCTCGATGGCCACCTTCCAGGCGATCGCCGATTCAGTCACGTCACAGGGACGCCATACGTCCATGTTCGGTAGCACCCGCAGGCTGGCCAGTTGCTCGACCGGCTGATGGGTAGGCCCGTCTTCACCCAGGCCAATCGAGTCATGGGTCCAGACGAAAATATCCGGAATCTTCATCAGGGCAGCCATTCGCAGGGCATTCCTGGCGTAATCCGAGAAGGTCAGGAACGTGGCGCCATAGGGACGGAAACCACCATGCAGGCCAAGACCATTCATGATCGCCGCCATGCCGAATTCACGCACGCCGTAGTTGATGTAGTTGCCCTTGGCATCGCCAGGAGTCACTGCCTTGGAACCCGAATGGAAGGTGTTGTTGGACCCGGTAAGATCTGCGGAACCACCAATCAATTCAGGCAACAAGGGGGCGAAGTGCTCAAGAGCAACCTGTGAGGCCTTGCGAGTGGCCATGCTCTTGCCTTCTTCGGCAATCCTGGCCACCAGCTTTTCGCTCTGCTCGGCCCAGTCGGCCGGCAGTTCGCCGGCCATCCGGCGTTCGAACTCAGCCGCCAGCTCCGGGTACTCGGCCCGATAGCGCTCGAACATCTCGTTCCACTCGGCCTCAGCCCTGGCGCCGCGCTCACGCGCATCCCAACCTTCACGCACAGACTCGGGGATTACGAAGGGAGCATGCCGCCACTTGATCTGCTTACGCACCGCCTTGATCTCATCGGCACCCAGCGGAGCACCGTGGGTATCAGCAGTGCCGGCCTTGTTGGGCGAACCAAAACCGATCACCGTGTCGCATCCAATCAGGCTGGGCTTTTCCCTGCCCCGGGACACTTCGATGGCGCGATGAATCGCCTGGGGCTTGTGGCCGTCCACATCCGGGATCACGTGCCAGCCATAAGAGCGGAAACGTGCCGGTGTGTCATCACGGAACCAGCCCTCGATGTCTCCATCAATGGAAATGTGGTTGCTATCGTAAATCACGACCAACTTGTTCAGACCCAGGGTGCCGGCCAGGGAGCAGGCCTCGTGAGAAATGCCTTCCATCAGGCAGCCATCACCCACGAACACGTAGGTGTGATGATCAACGATGGGGAATCCCGGGCGGTTGAAATGTTCAGCGAGAATTTTCTCGGCCAGCGCCATGTCCACGGCATTGGTGATGCCCTGCCCCAGGGGACCGGTGGTGGTTTCCACGCCGATATCCAGGTCCACCTCGGGGTGACCAGCGGTCCTGGAGCCGAACTGGCGGAATTTCTTCAATTGCTTCATCGGCAAGTCGTAGCCACTGAGATGCAGCAACGAGTAAAGCAGCATGGAGGCATGCCCGTTAGAGAGCACAAATCGGTCACGATTGGCCCAGCGCGGATTGGCCGGGTTGTGCTTGAGGAAATCGTTCCAGAGCACCTCTGCAATGTCCGCCATGCCCATGGGGGCACCCGGATGTCCTGAGTTGGCGGCCTGTACTGCATCCATGCTCAACGCCCGAATGGCATTGGCGAGATCTTTTCTGTTGGACATGAAATATATTCCGAGATTTTTGGCGTGGTTCGGCAGGAAGTCGGCTATTTTCGCTTATGGCGTGCTATCGGGCAAGTTGGGAAACCCCCTAATCGGTCAAAGAATCTGGATTAGCGCCACTTTATTGAGCATCCCTGACTGATTTGCTGCTCTACCGGGCCGGATCCGGTTTCCGCCACCTGACGCATCGCCTCAAAAAGCTCCCGCCGGGCATTCGCGGGGGCTGGAGAACGCCCACTGCCATCCAGCCTGCCCCGATATTGCAGCCCCATCTTGGCGTTGAAACCAAAGAAATCCGGGGTGCACACAGCCCCGTAGGCCCGGGCCACCGACTGGTCCTCGTCATACAGATAGGGAAAAGAAAATCCCCGCTGGCTGGCCAACTCCGCCATATGCGCCGGGCCATCCGAGGGGTAGGATGCCACGTCATTGGACATGATCGCCACGCTCCCCACGCCCAGTTCCCTCAGTTCAGCCGTATCCCGGACAATTCTGTCCAATATCGCCTGGACATAGGGACAATGATTAGACAGGAACATTACCAGTACACCCCTGGGTCCGGCGCATTTGCCCAGTGTCCATTGGCGGCCGGCCGGGTCCGGCAGGCTGAAATCCGGGGCCGTCCAGCCAAAATCGCAAACCGGTGTATTCATAAGTGACATAATGGCGCTCCAATCGAGTCCCGCAAGGCCTTACAGGCTGTCAGAAAGCGGGGCAGTTCTGTAGAATGTACCGTTTTTCCTAATAGGACGTTTAGGCAATGGCGGAAAATTACCTGTTCACCTCCGAGTCAGTCTCCGAGGGGCATCCCGATAAACTTGCAGACCAGATTTCTGATGCCGTCCTGGACGCCATCCTGGAACAAGACCCCAAGGCCCGGGTGGCCTGTGAAACCATGGTGAAGACAGGTATGGCCCTGGTGGCCGGCGAGGTCACCACCTCGGCATGGGTAGACATCGAGGCACTGGCCCGCAAGACCATCCTGGACGTGGGCTACGACAGTTCAGACGTGGGTTATGACGGCTCAACCTGCGCAGTGCTTAACGCCATCGGCAAACAGTCCTCGGATATCGCCCAGGGTGTGGATCGCGATGCGCCGGAAGACCAGGGCGCGGGAGACCAGGGCCTGATGTTCGGCTATGCGTCCAACGAAACCGACGTGCTGATGCCCGCCCCGATCACTTTCTCCCACCGCCTTGTGGAACGGCAGGCTCACGTGCGCAAGGCAGGAATCCTGACCTGGCTGCGTCCCGACGCCAAGAGCCAGGTGACTTTCCGCTACGAGAATCACAAGCCGGTTGGCGTGGAAGCGGTAGTGCTGTCCACCCAGCATAATCCCGACATACGCCTGGAAGACCTGCGCGAAGCCGTGATGGAAGAAATCATCAGGCCGGTACTGCCGGCCGAGTGGCTGGATGCCAACACCCGGTACCACATCAACCCCACCGGTCGGTTTGTGATCGGCGGACCTGCCGGCGACTGCGGTCTCACCGGGCGCAAGATCATCGTCGACACCTACGGCGGCATGGCCCGTCACGGTGGCGGCGCGTTCTCTGGCAAGGATCCATCCAAGGTGGATCGCTCCGCCGCCTACGCCTGCCGTTACGTGGCCAAGAACATCGTGGCTGCCGGCCTGGCTGATCGCTGCGAAATCCAGGTTTCTTACGCCATTGGCGTGGCCGAACCCACTTCCATCAGCGTGGATACCTTCGGCACCGGCAAGCTGGGCGAGAATCGCCTGGTAGAACTAGTACGCGAGCACTTTGATCTGCGCCCGTATGGCATCCTCAAAATGCTGGACCTGATTCGCCCG
>JBFFTZ010000163.1:0-6278 GCA_041571575.1 Gammaproteobacteria bacterium
CTGTCGGCGCGCCGCTTGTACGAGTTGAGCCCCGGCCAGGCAGAGCCGGCTTACCAGTACGCAAGCCTGTTGCTGGAGGCGGGCAAGACCTCGGCGGCGGTTCAGGTTCTCAGGGAACTGGTGAATATAAACACTGTCTCGGATGAGCCTCATCCCGAGCTGATATTGCTGTCCATTGGGCTGGATATGGATGACAGCGCGGTGGCGCTGAAGACCATGAAGAAGGTGCTGGGCAAGCGTCCTGATTCCGCCGGCGCCCTGGTGGTTCTCTCCTCACTGGCCCTGGTTGCCGGGGAGGACGAGGCGGCCGAAAAATATGCCCGCGGGGCCATTGCGGCCGAGCCTGAGTGGAATGCAGCAAGCATGCAGCTTGCCCGGGTGCTGGTTGGCAGCGGCCGGGTTGACCAGGGGCTGGAGATCGCCCGCAAGCAGGTGGCCGCCGGCGCCGATCTTTCCTCCCGGCTGGATTTTGCCGGCCTGCTGAGCATGGTGGGGAGGTATTCCGACGCCGGGTTGATGCTGGAGCAGATATTGCTTGAGCGTCCGGGATTGCCGCCCGCCCTGAGGATGATGGGCTATGTGGAATACCAGGTCGGACGGCTTGAAAATGCCCGGCGGTACTTCTCTCGCCTGGCGGCCAGTGGCCGATACCTGGACGAGGCCTATTACTACATGGCCCTGATCGCCCTGGATGAGGGCGATGCCCAAACAGCCATGGAAATATTCAAGCTGGTGCCGGAAGGGGATTTCTTCCTCGCGGCCCAGTTCGGCGTTCGCGATGCCTACGCGGAGGAAGGCAAACCCGGCGAAGCCATGGATCACCTCCAGGCCATTGCCAGCGCATATCCGGCCCACCGAGTGCCAATGCTGATGGGCCAGGCCGAATTGCAGGGTCAGCTGGGCAACTACCCCGAGGCGGTGGAACTGTATAGCCGCGCCGTGGAGATTGAGCCGGAGGACGCCGCAGTGCGCTATGCCCTGGCCATGGCTATGGAGCAGAACGGACAGGTGGACGAGGCAATCGGGCAATTGCGCCAGATCTTGAAGCGGGAGCCGGGTGACGCGACCGCCCTCAACGCCCTGGGCTACACCCTTGCCGATCATGGTCGGGAGTTGGGCGATGCCTATCGCTATATCCGCAAGGCCTACAAGCAGGAGCCCGACAACCCCGCGGTAGTGGACAGCATGGGCTGGGTGGAATTCAGGCGTGGAAATAATGCCAAGGCGATCAAATACCTGCGGCGTGCCTATGAACTCCAGGCCGACCCGGAAATTGCCGCTCACCTGGGCGAGGTGTTGTGGGTGGACGGGTCAGAAGACGAGGCACGGGAAATCTGGGAGCAGGCCGCAGACGCAGCGCCGGACCACCCGGTTCTGAAGCAGGTCATGGAGCGTTTTCTTCAGTGAGTCGCGCGCTTGCCCTGTTGTTATTGGTGATTCTCGGCCTGGCGGGCTGTTCCCTGCAGCCTCCCTTGCCTGCCCGCTCGGACTGGGCCGCAAGGCAGGAAACCCTGGCCGGATTGGAGCGTTGGAATCTGTCGGGGCGCATTTCCGTAAGAACTGACAAGGATGCGGTCAACGGATCGCTGAGCTGGGTCCAGGATGGCGAGCAGCTGGAGATGGGTTTTCGTGGACCGCTGGGGGTAGGGGGTTTCAGGCTCTCGGGCGATCCGCAGCAGATGCTT
This sequence comes from Gammaproteobacteria bacterium, assembly GCA_041571575.1. Lineage (GTDB taxonomy): Bacteria > Pseudomonadota > Gammaproteobacteria > Steroidobacterales > BM003 > CAKZML01. The sequence continues at coordinate 1,686 of JBFFTZ010000163.1, forward strand.
TTCGAGGACTCCAAGGGTGAGAAACTCGTGCTGGATGAGCCTGGCAGTGCGCTGGCTACTCAGCTGGGCTGGGAAGTCCCATTGGCCAGCCTGGGCTACTGGATCCGCGCAATGCCTGATCCGGCGCTACAGGCCGAGCAGGATTTCGAAGTCTCCGGGCGCCTCCAGCAGCTGCGCCAGGACGGCTGGTCTGTGGACTATGAACGTTATGCCCTCCAGGGGCTTGTGGCCATGCCGGGCAAGGTGACGATCCAGCGAGATGGCATCCGGATTCGCCTGGTAGTCGACAACTGGAGCCTGGGTTCGGGCCGGTAACCAGAAAAAGCCAGCCCGGTAACAAGAAAAAGTTCACCCTGTAAATTGACACTGCAGCCCTTGCCTAGGAAAATACCCTGTTCCCCGCGGGCCGAGTGGCTGTTATTGACGCTTCGCGGGGATGGATTCAGGCCTGAAGGTCATACAACTGGGGTGTAGCCAAGCGGTAAGGCAGCGGGTTTTGATCCCGTCATGCGCAGGTTCGAATCCTGCCACCCCAGCCATTCACCTGTTTTCCTGACTTGAGAACTCCAACTTTTTAGCATCGTTAATTAGGAGCTTATCGTGGATCTGAGCGGCATGATTGTCTTTACAGGCAACGCAAATCCGGGGCTTGCCCGTGACATCGTACAGAGCCTGGCAATGCCTCTTGGCAAGTGCCGCGTAAGCACCTTCAGTGACGGTGAGATCAGTTGCGAGATTGACGAGAATATCCGTGGGCGCGATGTGTACATCGTTCAGTCGACCTGCCCTCCGGGCAATCACAACCTCATGGAACTGCTGATCATGGTTGATGCCTGTCGCAGGGCTTCCGCGCGACGCATCACCGCTGTGATCCCGTATTACGGTTACGCAAGGCAAGATCGTCGCCCGCGTGCCCAGCGAGTAGCCATCTCTGCCAAGTTGATCGCCAACCTGCTGGCCACAGCAGGTGTGGAACAGGTGGTGACGGTGGATTTACATGCTGACCAGATCACGGGCTTTTTCAGTATGCCCGTGGACAATGTTTATGCATCGCCGGTGCTGCTGGGCGATGCCTGGAAACATCGCACCGATGACACCATCGTGGTGTCGCCTGACGTGGGCGGTGTGGTGCGAGCACGAGCCCTGGCCAAGCGCCTTGATGATGTGGAGTTGGCCATCATCGACAAGCGTCGTCCCAAGGCGAACGTGTCGGAAGTGATGAACATCATCGGTGAAGTTGAAGGCAAGTCCTGCATCATCATCGATGACTTGATTGATACCGCAGGAACCTTGTGCCACGCGGCCAAGGCGCTGAAGGAACACGGTGCGCGCAGAGTGTCTGCCTACATTACCCACCCGGTACTGTCCGGGCCGGCAATCGAGCGCATTAACAATTCGGAGCTGGACGAGTTGGTGGTCACGGATACCATCCCATTGAGCGAGGAAGCCGCCGCCAGCCCCAGAATTCGGCAGCTGACAGTGGCCGGCCTGTTGGCCGAAACCATGCGCCGTATGCATGACTCCGAGTCAGTCAGTTCGCTGTACGTAGACTAACGATTTCAGACGTAAGATTTTTTGGTGAGAGCGATCAGGTCGCGGATGGCTCTCGTATTTTGATGACAACACTAAGGACCTGAGGAGAACTCATAATGTCCGATTATCTTTTAAACGGGGAATTCCGTCACGACCTGGGGAAAGGTGCGAGCCGCCGCCTGCGTCGCGAAGGAAAAGTACCGGTAATTCTATACGGTGCAGACCGTGATCCCCGTCCCTTGACCGTGATGCAGAAGGACCTGCTCCTTCTTCTTCAGAACGAAGGTTTCTACTCATCTGTGATCACCCTGAGCGTTGATGGCAAAGAGCAGCCTGCGATTGTGAAGGACCTGCACCGCCATCCTGCCAAGCCGATCATCCTGCACATGGATCTCCAGCGCGTACGTGATGACGTGGAAATTCGCATGAATGTTCCTCTGCATTTCCTGGGCGAAAAGGTCGCCCCGGGCGTGAAGGCCGGTGGTACCGTCAGCCGTATCTCCAACGAACTGGAAGTGGTGTGCTTGCCCAAGTACCTGCCCGAGTTCATTGACGTCGATCTGTCGACTCTGGAGCTGGATGACGTTGTGAAACTCTCCGATGTCACGCTTCCCGAAGGCGTCGAGTTGGCTCATCCTCCCACCGAAGAGCACGATCCTGTCGTGGTCGGCATCCACGTGGTACGGGTCCAGGTGGAGGTAGAGGAAGGCGAGGAAGGCGAAGAAGAAGTCGCTGCAGAGGAAGAAGAAGAGAAGGCCGAGGACTAAGTCCTTGGGCTGTGCAGTACAGACGATGGACGGGCCGTCGCCAAGACGGCCCGTTCCATTTGAAGCCCAGGGTTTTATGATGGGCGCTTACGGCACCGCTGGGTGCCCTGGAGTGGATTCTAGGGATGTCGCATAAACCAATCAAAATGGTAGTGGGGCTGGGAAATCCTGGGTCAGAGCACGAGCAGGATCGCCACAACATAGGCTTCTGGTTCGTTGAGGAACTGGCTCGTCGCTTCGACGGTAACTTCAAGTCAGAACGGAAGTTTGATGGTGACAGTTGCAAGATTGCCATTGGTTCAAATGAGCTGTGGCTGCTGAAGCCCTCGACCTATATGAATCGTAGCGGCCTGGCGGTGACCAAGCTGGCTACCTATTACAAGATCACCCCGGAAGAAATCCTGGTTGTCCATGACGAACTGGACCTGGATGCGGGTGTGGCACGAATCAAGAAAGGTGGCGGCCATGGCGGCCACAACGGATTGCGCAGCGTGATTGCACACATTGGCAAGGAGTTCTATCGCTTGCGGCTTGGCATCGGTCATCCCGGTGACAAGAACGCGGTAATCAATTTTGTTCTGTCCCGACCCAGCCAGAAAGAGCAGGACCTGCTCATCAAGGCGGTGGACGCGGCAGCGGATGTAATGCCTCTCTGGCTGGGTGAGGGCGACGAGCGCGCCATGCACCGTTTGCACAGCCAGGGTGTAGAAGCCAAGCCCTATCGGAAAGACGACCCAGGCACGGCGAAGGACTGAATTCATGGGATTCAAATGCGGTATCGTGGGCCTGCCCAATGTTGGCAAGTCGACACTCTTCAATGCGCTGACCTCTGCGAAGATCGCGGCGGAAAACTATCCGTTCTGCACCATCGATCCCAATGTGGGCGTGGTGCCGGTTCCCGATCCCCGGCTGCAGAAAATCGCCGAAATCGTGAAGCCCCAGAAAATTATTCCGACCACCATCGAGTTTGTGGACATCGCGGGCCTGGTTGCCGGCGCCTCCAAGGGCGAGGGCCTGGGCAATAAGTTCCTGGCCAATATTCGCGAGACCGATGCGATCGCCCACGTGGTCCGCTGTTTTGATGATGACGATGTGGTGCACGTGGATGGCCGGGTAAATCCTGCCAGCGATGCCGAGACCATCAATACCGAATTGGCCCTGGCCGATATGGAAACGGTGAGCCGTAACCTGGATAGGGCCACCAAGGCGGCCAAGGCCGGTGACAAGGAGGCCATTGCCAAGCGCGATTTGCTTACCCGGGTCAGCGCCCACCTGGATGCCGGCCACCCGGTGCGCACCATGGAGCTTGAGGCGGCCGATCGTGCCCGCCTGCGTGAGTTGCACCTGATCACCGCCAAGCCGGTGATGTACGTGGCCAATGTGGCCGAGGATGGCTTCCAGGACAATCCCTACCTGGATGCCGTCACTGAATTGGCCAGGACGGAAGGCGCCGGTGTGGTGGCGGTGTGTGCCTCCATCGAAGGCGAGATCGCCGGCCTGGACGAGGCAGATCGGGCCGAGTTTATGGCCGAGCTGGGCCTGGAAGAGCCGGGCCTGGACCGGGTGATCCGGGCTGGGTACGAATTGCTGGGATTGCTTACCTATTTTACTGCCGGTGAGAAGGAAGTCCGGGCCTGGACAGTGCGTAAGAATTCCACCGCGCCCCAGGCGGCCGGCGTGATTCACACAGACTTTGAGAAGGGCTTCATTCGGGCCGAGACCATGGCCTACGAAGATTTCATCCAGTACCGCGGGGAGCAGGGCGTGAAAAACGCCGGCAAGCTGCGCCTGGAAGGCAAGGAATACATCGTTAAAGAGGGCGACATCCTGCATTTCCGCTTTAACGTATAGTATCCAGGGGTTTTGAGGGGAAATCGGGACGGGATCCCCCCTTTGCAGCTTGACACTGCAGGCTCCAACTACGACAATTCCGTCCCCCAACCCCCGCCAGGGGTGGGGAAATACTGGTGATGTAGCTCAGATGGTTAGAGCGACGGACTCATAACCCGTAGGTCGGTGGTTCAATTCCACCCATCACCACCAATATTTTATTTGTTCAGGTGTGGTTTGGCCTAGACACGGCAACACGGATCAATCCGCGATGACTGGATTGGCCTGGATTGGGAAGGCGGGCGGATTGCCCATCACCACCAAATAATATAAAAGCGCCCCCTAGCGGGGCGCTTTTATATTATCCGCGTGACGGGGTGGAGGTGAGCCACCGAAGGTGGTTCAACCGAGGCCGGCGAAGCGTAGCGACGCTGAGGGCCGCAGGCCCGTCCCATTCCACCCC
>JBFFTZ010000164.1:0-6223 GCA_041571575.1 Gammaproteobacteria bacterium
CACTTCCCCCGCAGCAGTCCCTTGCACGCAAGGCTCGCCGGAGAGCTTTCCAGACATTACTGAGAACTCGTGTCCCAAGCTGTTTACCTGATTGACGCAAGCGTCTGGATTTTCCGGGCCTATTTTTCGATATCTGACGCCATGACCGGCCCCGGGGGAATGCCCGTGAATGCCTTTTATGGTTACGCCGGCTTCCTGCTGGATGTGATCGACGAAGAGCAGCCGACAAACATGGCGGTGGCATTTGACGAGAGCCTCACCAGCTCATACCGCAATGAAATTTTCCCTGCATACAAGGCGAATCGGGAACTGCCGCCGCCGGAGTTGGAGGCCCAGTTTGGGCTGTGCCGTCGATTCACCGCCGCCCTGGGTATTTCAGAGATGGCCAGCCCCCGTTACGAGGCGGATGACATTATCGGTACCCTGGCCCGGTTGCAGCGAGAACAGGGACGGCCCTGCGTGGTGGTGACCCGTGACAAGGACCTGACCCAGGTCATGAAGCCCGGCGATGAATTCTGGGATTACTCGGGTCGCCGGCGCCTGGCCTACGAGCAGATTGCCGAGACCTTCGGCGTGCTTCCGGAACGCATGGCTGACTTCCTGGCGCTGACCGGTGACCCGGTGGATAACATTCCCGGAGTTCCCGGCGTGGGTAAAAAAACCGCGACCGTATTGTTGACCGAATTTGAAAGTCTTGAACATCTTTACCAGGAGCTGCCCAGGGTGAAGGAATTACCCCTGCGAGGCGCGGCGAGGATTTTCGACAATCTGAGCCAGCATAAGGAAGATGCGATGCTGGCCCGACGCCTGACTGTGATAGCTGATGATATGCCCCTGGAAGAGGTCAGCGTGGTGCGAAGCGCACCGGATCTCCAGCGCCTGCTGGAGGTCCTGGATGAGGCGGGCCTGGGCGGACGATTGCGCAGGCGAACCGAGGCCCTGCATGCCGCCTACGCCGCGGGAAACCAGGGACCATGACCGACTGGGACGAATTATTGCAGCAGGTGGGCGAGCAGACCGGTCTTCGGCTATTCCGGGACAATGTTCGCCAGGTTGGCGGCGGAAGTATTCACCGTGCCTACCGTCTGGAGGGAGATTCCGGCGCAGTTTTCATGAAGCTGAACGCCACGGATCATCTGGCGGGGTTTGACGCCGAAGCCATGGGCCTGGAGGCGCTGGCCGGGACCAACAGCTTGCGGGTACCCGGTGTCCTGGGCCGGGGCCAGGCAAGCGGGATGGCCTACCTGCTTCTGGAGTGGCTGGAGCTGACCGGTTCCAGCGCGATAGGCGGTGACAGGCTGGGCAAGGGCCTGGCGGCGTTACATCGCCATACCGGCAAGGCGTTTGGTTTCACCCAGGACAACTTCATTGGTAGCACGCCCCAGCCCAACGACTGGACGGACAATTGGGTCGACTTTTTTCGTGAGCACCGTTTGGGATTCCAGTTGCGGCTGGCTGCCGATAATGGATTCGGATTCCTGCTGGCCGACGGGCGGCAACTGATGGAATCACTGGAGAGCTTCTTTGAGGGTTACCAGCCGGTGCCTTCCTTGCTTCATGGTGACCTGTGGGCGGGCAACCAGGGCCGGACTCACTCGGGTGAGCCGGTGATCTTTGATCCGGCTGTGTATTATGGCGACCGTGAAACAGACCTGGCCATGACGGGTCTGTTCGGCGGGTTCGGCCGGGATTTTTACCAGGCCTACCATTCCGAGTGGCCACTATCGCCGGGCTGGGAAGCGCGCAGCAGCCTTTATCAGCTTTATCATGTTCTGAATCATGCCAACCTGTTCGGTGGCGCTTACGGGCGCGATGCCCATGGCCGGATCAGGGATTTGCTTGATCAGGTTTCCTGATCGGTGACCTCTGGCAGCAGGTAGATGGGCGTGCCTTCGGGGGCCAGCAAGGTGGCCCCTGTATGCCGTTCCGGGGAGATCGGCGTGCCCTGGGTGAGTCGGTATCCCTGGGCCCTGACGTATTCAATTCGTTCGGCCATGTCTGGCTCCCTGAAAGTCAGGCCGGGAGTGCGCATCCTTGGGTTAACGTATAAACCCAGGTTCAGGAAGTCACTGGTTAACCATGCGCTGGCCAGGCCTTCGTCTTCACGCCCGGTGAGAACGAAGCCCATGTTTTCCCAGAAGCCGATGGATGCGTCCAGGTTGCTTGCAGGCATGCTGAATTCAGAGAAGTGCCCCAGCACGGTGATGTCTGAACCGGCGATCTCCGGTGGCGAGAATGTGCGGGCTTCTAGCACCGCAATCATCTGGCCGTCCGGGTCGGTGAATCCGGCCTCATTAAATTCGTCATCGTCGGTCTTGGAAAAAGCCAGGGAACCTGCACGGGCCCGAAGTTCCGAAAGACTCTTTTTCAATTCCGGGCGCACATAGGTCAGCGAGGGCGATTCAAAACTGTAATCGTGCAAGCCCAGGACCAGGTTGCCGTCGGTCACCACGCCATAGCGATGGGGCCACACTTCACCCACCGTGGCGGACAGCATCCCCAGGCCCTGGTAAAACTCCATGGACGCCAGGATGTCCGGCGCCTCAATGCTGATTTCCAGAAAGCGCCCGATCAAGGCTAGCGCTCCGCACCCATTTCCAGCGCGCGTTGGGCAGAGGCCTTCAGTGCGTCCGGGTCTTCCGGGTAGCTGGCTTCCGGCCAGCCACGCACATGCCTGGCCACCAGTCCTGCCAGGGCGCGGGCATGGTCTTCCCGGGCGTTCAGGGCCGGGATGTACCTCAACTGGTCGCCGCCGTGTTCCTGGAAAAATTCATTATTTTGCATGGCGATTTCTTCCAGGGTTTCCAGGCAGTCGGAAGCAAATCCAGGGCACACCACGTCAAGGTTTTTCATGCCCTCGTCACCAAAGGCCATGACCTGGTGGTCAGTGTAGGGGCGCAGCCATTCCTCGCGACCAACCCGGGACTGGAAACTCAACGACCAGTCATCCTTGCCCAGTCCCAGTTTTTCCGCCACCAGTCTTGCGGTCTTCTGGCAGTGGCAGAAATAGGGGTCGCCGCTGAGGATGTAGCGCTTGGGTACGCCGTGGAAGGAAAACAGCAACCGCTCTCCCCGGGGTTTGTTCGCCCAGTGCTCGGTGATCGAGTTCGCCAGCGCTTCGATGTAGGCAGGATCGTCATGGTATTGATTGATGGTGCGTACTTCCGGCACCCAGCGCCATTGGCGCAACACGTCCCACACGGCATCAAATATCGATGCGCTGGTGGTGGCCGAATACTGGGGATACATGGGCAACACCAGCAGGCGTCGGCAACCGGCCTTGCGCAGGGCTTCCATGGCGCTTTCGATAGACGGGCTGCCGTAGCGCATGCCCAGTTCGACCTTTACCCTGCCCGGCAGCGTCTCTTCCATGGATTTTTGCAGCTGTTCCTGTAGAAGGCGGCCGTTAACCAGCAGGGGGGAACCCTCCTCGGTCCAGACTTTTCGATAGGCTTCTGCGCTGCGCCGGGGGCGGAAGCGAAGGATCACGCCATGCAGTACCAGCCACCAGATGGGCCTGGGTACCTCGATAACCCTGGCGTCCCAGAGAAACTCGGCAAGGTAGCGTCGCACCGCAGAGGTGGTGGGCGCATCCGGGGTTCCCAGGTTTGCCAGGAGAATGCCCAGGCTTTCTTTACTGCCGTGGCGGTAGTCTTTGTCACCAGTGTAGGCCATGAGTGATATCGTTATGTTGCTTGCTTAGGCGGGTAATTGTACCCGACCCGGATAGCCAGTTGACTATCGAAGATAAAATCTATGCTCCTGGCGGTGAATGCCCCGGGGCCTGGAGGGGGAGTGATGCCGAAAACCGGGAATGACAAAAACAAAAGTGATACCGGCGGCGACCGCAGGGGGTTGCTCAGGCGGGTGGTGATTTTCCAGTTCAAACTGTTTGTTGATGGTTTGCGTGACGTGATACTCGTGCCGGTATCTATTATTGCCGCGCTACTGGATCTGGTGTCGGGAACTTCCGGTGCATCAGGCAATTTTGCCAGCGTGATGAACCTGGGTCGTCGTTCCGAGCGGTATATCGATTTGTTTGGTGAACGGGAGCACCGTGTGCCTGATGGAAATGGGGAGGAACCGGCGCTGGATGACTTGCTGAGCCTGGTGGAGGGCCAGGTCAGGGAGCGCTACCGCAAGGAAGGCCCCGCCGGGTCTGCCCAGCAGGCGGTGGACAGGTTGAGAAAGGCCCTCAAGGAAGGCCGAGACGATGCGTGAGCCGTGCCTGCAGGTGTGGCACCCGCTCACGCCTGGCAGTGATTGAATATGTCCCGCTCGGGCCTGTAGACAGACGTGTCCGTTCCGGTTAGCCGCAACAGGGAATGGAACAGGTAGTCCTGTGTGTAGGGCTCCAGCGCAGCGGTGGCCTGCATGGCGGCACGGTAAAAAGGTGCGTTTAGGACGATCGCGGAATACAGGGCGGCCAGCACCATCAGGGTGCGACGATTCTCAATGCTTTTTTCCATTTTCAACCGGCCAAGACTGGGTTTTGCAGCGATGGCAGGGATCATAAGGCTGGAGCCTTAAGGCCGGCGGACCGGTAGCGGCCCGCCGGTAATGGGGTTTACTTGACGTCCTTGCCGCTTACCAGGTCTTCCAGTGAAGGCGGTGTGTGTCCGGGGCCCAGTTCGCCATTCTTCAGGCGCTGGACGTATTCCTTATATGCCGTGATTGCCTGGCGACTCCCCAGCCAAAGGATGGGAAGGTTGGCCAGGATCATCACCCCGGTGCCTATCCCGGTAATATTGTCCAGTTGCGCGTCGGTCTTGATCAGCCCCAGGGTCGCCACGGCAATCAGCAGGCAATAAATCAACTTGTAGCCGGTGACCGCCCTTTCTCCAATCAGGTACACCACACCCTGTTCCCCGTAGTAGGCCCAGGAGATAATCGTGGAGATGGCGAACATCCACACCGAGAGTGTGATCAGCCATTTGCCCAGCCCGGGCGCGACGGTGTCGAAGGCTTTGGCCGTCAGGGTGGCGCCCACATAGGCAAGGAAGACACCATTCGAGTCCAGCGTGGGTTGTACCTGGCTTTGTATGCTTCCCCAGGTGATGAAGGGGACATCATCGCGAATTTCGACCAGGCCGTTGATCCGGTGCAGCGTGTTGTCGCTTTGCGGGTTGAGGTCCCCGGATACGATGGAATAGACCGCCTGCCCGTTTACCCAGTCAATGCCCTCGGCATGGGGCGCCGGCATCTCCGGGATGCTCCAGCTTCCGGGTGTCGCCGTCTCCACCATCTGGGGTTGCTCGGAGAATGCCACATCCACCGGCCGATTCCAGATACCGGTAGTGAGTATGACCAAAGCTGTGAAGGTGCAGACAACCAGCGTGTCGATGAATGGCTCCAGTCCTGCCACGATACCTTCGCGCACCGGTTCGCTGGTCTTGGCGGCGGAATGGGCCATGGGTGAGGAACCCTCGCCGGCCTCATTGGAGAACAGCGCGCGCTTCATGCCAAACATGAATGCATAGCCGACCGTTCCGCCGATAAAGGCGCCGCCGGCCTCGCTGGTTGAAAAGGCTGAGCGGAAAATCAGCATGAACATTTCCGGAATCAACTGGACGTTGACCGCGAGCACGTAGGTGCCGGCCATCATGTACATGGAAACCATGACCGGGACCAGGCGTCCGGTCGCGGCGCCAATGCGCTTGATGCCCCCGATAATGACGATTCCCACCACGATGGACAGGACGATTCCCGATGCAATGCTGGGGATGCCGAAGTAGGTCTGGGTGATTTCTCCCACGTTCCAGGCCTGGAACATGTTGCCGCCGATCAGTGTGGAGATAAGCAGGCATACGCAAAATACAGAGGCCAGTACCTTGCCAGGGCCGGCCAGTTTCGGGTGGACCAGGGGCAGTCCGTTTTTCGCCACCCACATGGGGCCGCCGTGGGGGTTGTCCGGATCATCGGTGTTCCGGTGCAACATGGACAGGGTGACCTCGGTCAGCTTGGTGGCCATGCCAAACAGGCCCACTACCCACATCCAGAAAATTGCCCCGGGTCCTCCCAGGGCTACCGCCAGGGCCACGCCACCAATATTGCCCAATCCGACAGTGGCTGACAGTGCAGTAGACAGGGCCTGGAAATGGTTGATGGCGCCGGGTGCGTCGGGATCATCGTAATGCCCGCGCAGTACGCGCCAGCCATGGGTCAGCGCCCGGTATTGGCTGAAGCCGCTCCAGAATGTAAGCACCACGCCGGTCCCCAGCAG
>JBFFTZ010000165.1:0-6220 GCA_041571575.1 Gammaproteobacteria bacterium
ATGGGATGACCTGCGCCTGGCTCTGTCGTGTGGCGAGCTGCCCTCATGAGTGCGGTTCGCAGCGAGGACATGATCAGCTTGCGTCCCATGACCGCCGAGGACGTGGATGCGGTGGCGGAACTGGAGCGAGCCAGCTATGCCTACCCCTGGACCGCGGGAATCTTCAACGATTGTTTGCGCATGGGCTACTACGCCTTCCTGCTTGAGACCGAGGACGGCATCCAGGGTTATTACATGGCGTCGGTAGCGGTCCACGAGGGACATTTACTGAACCTGTGTGTGGAAGACAAGCTGCGTGGCAGGGGCCTGGGCAGGAAATTGTTACGCCACGCCATGGCCTTGTTCCGGGCAGAACAGGCGGAAACGGTATTCCTTGAGGTCCGCCCGACTAACAAGGCGGCCATTGCCCTGTACGAGTCCGAAGGGTTTGTCGAAATCGGCATTCGTAAGGACTACTATCGCTCCAGAGGTGATCGCGAAGACGCCCTCATTCTCGCCAGGGACCTGATTCTGGCCTGACTCCACAGCGCTGCCCCTCGCAGTGGGCAGGCGATGTTCGGTAGAATCCCCGCTTTTGCACGGAACCCACATGCCAAATATTGGGCAGGAAGTTAAACGCCGCCGGACCTTTGCCATCATCTCTCACCCGGATGCCGGTAAAACCACGCTCACCGAGAAACTCTTGTTGTTCGGTGGTGCTATCCAGTTGGCCGGAACCGTCAAGGGACGCAAGGCTACCCGCCACGTGACCTCTGACTGGATGGCCATGGAGCAGCAGCGAGGCATCTCGGTGACTACCTCGGTCATGCAGTTCCCCTATGCGGACTGCGTGTTCAACCTGCTGGACACCCCCGGGCATGAGGATTTCTCTGAGGATACCTACCGCACCCTGACCGCGGTGGATGCCGCCTTGATGGTGATCGACTGCGCAAAGGGCGTAGAGGCCCGAACCATCAAGCTGATGGAAGTCTGTCGACTGCGGGATACCCCGATTATTACCTTTGTGAACAAGCTGGACCGGGAGGGCCGCGAGCCCCTGGAACTGCTGGATGAGATCGAGCAGGTATTGGGTATCAGCTGTACCCCGGTTACCTGGCCGCTGGGTATGGGTCGTGACCTCAAGGGTGTGATCCATCTGCATCGTCAGTGCATCGTTCAGTACAAGGAGGGCCTGGAGGGTCGTCTTGGTGAGGAAACCCTTATCGAGGACCTGCAATCGCCGGAGGCCTCGGCCTTGCTGGGTGATCGGGAAGCCCAGCTGCGCGAGGAAATCGAATTGGTTGCCGCGGCATGTCCGGACTACGATCGCGAGGCCTACCTGGCGGCCAAGCAGACCCCGGTATTTTTTGGTTCCGCCCTGGGTAATTTCGGGGTGCGCGAGCTACTGGATTTCTTTGCCGCCGAGGCGCCGTCTCCGGAACCGCGGGAAAGCATCCAGCGCAAAGTGTTGCCCACCGAGGAAGCCATGACCGGCTTCGTGTTCAAGATTCAGGCGAATATGGATCCGGCTCACCGGGATCGCATCGCCTTTATGCGTCTTTGCTCGGGACGCTATCACCAGGGCATGCGTATGCAGCATGTGCGCCTGGGCAAGGAAATCAGGGTTGGGGACGCAATCACCTTCCTGGCCTCTGATCGCCAGAACGCCGAGGAAGCCTATGCCGGTGACATCATCGGATTGCACAACCACGGCACTATCAACGTGGGCGATACCTTCACCGAAGGCGAGAGACTGACCTTTCAGGGAATCCCGGACTTTGCGCCAGAACTGTTTCGCCGTGCGGTACTAAAGGATCCGTTGCGTCTGAAGCAACTGCGCAAGGGCCTGGAGCAATTGTGCGAGGAGGGCGCGACCCAGCTGTTCTGCCCATTGCGCAATAACAACCTGATCCTGGGGGCCGTGGGACCGCTGCAGTTTGACGTGGTGGCTTTCCGACTGCGCAATGAGTACGGCGTGGAATGCATATTCGAAAGCGTTCCTGTGAACCGGGCCCGCTGGGTGGAATGCGATGATCCCAAGATATTCGCCGAGTTCAAGCGCAAGGCCCATGACAATCTTGCGTTGGACCACAAGCAGCAACTGGTTTACATCGCGCCCAGCCAGGTCAACCTGTCACTGACCCAGGAGCGCTGGCCGGACGTGACCTTCAGCGATACCCGGGATCACGCGGACTGGGCCTGACGGATCAGTCTGTCTGAATAGGGAAGTTGAGTTCCGACAAGGCGTTGCGTAATTCCGCCACGCTGTCCTCGTCCAGGTTCGATAGTGGCAGGCGCAGGTTTTGCCACGCCGATTCCCCGGTTTGCATCGCCAGTAGACCCTTTAACGCGCCGATAACCGGGTAGCGTTCAAACACGGCACGCACAGCGCTTAACTGTTGCTGCTCGAATTGGGCATCCGGGGATTGGTAATGGTTACGTACCGCCGCCGCGAGGCCCGCGGTCAGGTTGGTGGTGGCCGAGATGCAGCCGGCACCCCCGGCCCGCAGGTAATCCAGCAAGAACATCTCGCTTCCGGCGAATACCTCCAGTGACGGAAAGCGGGAATTGAGCATCATGGTGTGTTCGCGATTCCCGGTGGAGTCCTTGATGCCGGCGAGTTGTTCCGGAAAACGCTCTTCCAGTCGAGCAATCAGCTCCGGAGTAAATGACACCACCGCCATTTTGGGGAAGTGGTACAGGTACAGGCGCAGGGCAGGGTTGTCCAGCTGTTCGATCAGTGTAGCGAAGGTATTAAAGAGGCCGTCTTCGCTGACATTCTTATAGTAAAAAGGCGGTAGCACCAACACCCGGTGCACGCCAAGCTCAAGCGCGTGGCGGGTCAGCGAAAGCGTGTCCGGCAGGGCGCAGCAGCCAGTGCCAACCATCAGCTTCGAGGGTGCGACCCCCGCCTCCAGCAAAGACTCCAGGGCCGCCTGGCGTTCACCGACCGTGAATGAATTCGCCTCCCCGGTGGTGCCAAACAACAACACGCCGTCGCAGCCCTTATTCAACAACGATTTAACATGCCCCTCGAATCGGTCGTGGGCTATCGATTTGTCAGCAGCCAGTGGCGTGAGACTTGCGGCGAGGACCTGGGCAGCAGGCTGAGGCATATGAGTGGTCTCGAATAACTTTTGGACATTGTATCGAAGTCACAGGAATTGGCACCCGTTAGGTATAGCCGGTCATTCGAGGCCGGACGGCTGGATATGTGCAGCCTTACTTCAGGGCACTTGGAGGGAGTCAACGTGAGCGTCTGCTTTCGAAGAAAAGCGGACGCCCAAGCACACTTGTTCTTGACTGACTCAAAGGTCTGCTGCTGACCCAATGCGAATTGTCGTCAAGTGGTCTAATGTCGGGTAATTGTCGGGTACTTGCCGTAACTGACAGGGCTAGAATCCAACAATACTCCTGATTCACGAGCACGAGGCACATTGATGGTTCTCAAACAGATACGTATCAGTCGACATCTATCACAGGAACAACTGGCTCTGATGTCCGGCTTGAATGTCAGGACGATTCAACGAATAGAAAGTGGCAACAATGCCAGCCTGGAGTCTCTCAAGTGTCTCGCCGCAGCGCTCGAAGTTGATATTTCAACCCTGGAACAGGAGATATTTACGATGGATAAAGACTCTGGCAATTGGCATCGACTACCGTTTTGGCTTAAGTGCTGGTTCTTTTTGAACTTCCTTAGCTTTCGCACGACCAGAAGCGTGGCCACCAGAATCCAGTTTTTATCGCACGTGAGCGGATTCGTCCTTTGCGCCTTGGGCTTTATCAGTGAGCCGGCACTCGCAGGCGGGTTGATAATGCTTGCCAACGCCTATTTGTTCTGGCTGCTAACCTGGCAAGGCGACAAGTACGGTATTTGGTACGGCGTCCAGGAGCCGAGAACAGCATGATCTATTGTCGCGAAATGGACAGAGCTACATACTGAGGCTAATAAATAAACCTGACACGTTTATCGTTAGCCGCGATAAATTCGTATAAGCCCGAATTGACGATTTCGTCCTGCTGGACATAATTACGATTGCGACAAGGGCAAACCCAGCGAAAGCTGGTGACGCAAAGCCTCGGGTCCTCGCTTCCTCTCGCGACATTCGTCCGGAGGGTCCCAAGATTGCCGGGCTGCCGTATCCGTTAGCTGGCTCGCTGATTTTCCGTCAAATGAATTGTTAGCTGAGCACAGCGTTGTGTGTTTTCCTTTGAGGAGGCTGCCATGAAGAACAGAGCTAGATTCTTTTTGAGTATCGGCGCGTTACTTCTTGTGCTTCCGGTGTTCGCAGGGTCTCCAGCGGACGCGGGCGTTACGCGCACCCAGGTTAATGGCGAAGACAACTGGGGCTGGAAAGATAATCCGCTATCGCTGGGTACTATTACCTGCCCTGGCGGCGAGTTGATGTACGACTCAAACCTGATGCCTTACTGTGCGGACTCAAGCACGGGCCGATTGCATTTTCGCGATGCAGTCATGTGGTCTTGCATGACATCTGATGATCCGCGCACAACTGGCGTCGCCGTGTTCACCATCCAAGCGGAATTTGATGCTGATTCAAGTGGCCCTGTATGGGGAGACTGGAAGATCGTACCAATGGCGGACTGTGACAAAGACGGGTTTTATCCTGCAGAACTGGTAAATACTTCAACCACGTTTTGGCGCGGGATCTGGAATGGTAAGCGCCTGTTCTACAGCGAAGGGGGTATGGGCATCTGGATTGGCGAGTTCAAGATCGTTGGCAAAGGATTCGGAGGAGACCTGGACGGCCTGCACTTCAAGGGTTCGGAATTAATCCAGACCTACACCCCGTTTCCGGTTCCCTATGAGTTCCTTCCGCCCGTACTGGGTCTGTTTGACGAGCCAGAGGGGATTTTTACCGGAACGATCACGGAGTAAGGCCTAAGTGCTCTGACGCAAGAAGGGCTGCCAGGACTTGGCGGCCCTTCATGTTCGGGACAACATTGCTGCGACAAGGAGATTCTTTGCGCCTGGCCGAAAGCGGACACACTTAACTAGACTCTCTCTGGTCCCACAAGCCCTCTGCTTATGACCCTGAGTCTGCATCAATAGGCACATCTCAGAATTGACTGCTTTCGCAATCGTAGGACAATTGACTCTGCGATAAAGGCAAAGCTGGCGAAAGCTGGTGACGCAAAGCCAAGGGTCCTCGCTTCCTCCGAGGCGCTTGTTCGCTTCGAAGGACCCAAGATCGCCTGACTGCCGCCGAGCGCGGGCAATCAAGTCCCGCTGAGGAGGAAAGATGAGCAAGTCACTTCGCATCACTTTACTTGCGTCTTTGCTGCTTTGGGCTTGTGCGGCCCCTCCGACGATGAAGGATGTCGAACAGGTGGCCGCCGATTCGAGCATAGTCTTCGGAAGCATCGAGGTTTACGAAGATGGCAAACAGCAGGAGTGGGGTTCCAGGTTCTTCGGTTATGACTACTTCTACCTGATCATCCTGCCTACAGGTACTAACGAGGCAATTACCTACAAGCTGGATAAAGAAGGTAAATTCTTTTGGACTCTTCCGACCGGTGAATACCTGTTGCTGGGTTACATCTGGGATACCGATACCGGGCGGCGGGCCGGTCGCATCGGCGCGACCTTCCATTCGCCGGAAGCTGGAGCGAGCACGTATATTGGTTCCATAGTGTTTCGCGGAAACATTGTTTTTCTTATTCCCAGTTTTGAGGACAAGTTTGACCAGATCGCCGCGCTCTACGACGAAAGATTCCCGGGTAGACGTGCCGGAGCTGTCAAACAACTGATGGAAGAGCCAGGACCGATCGGCACTTCCCAGGCTTTTCGAGCATCTTGTAACGAAGACTGGGAGATTAGCTGCACCGAGCGCTTTGACGGCGTGACACCAATATCTCCAGACGTGGCTACATCCGGATTCCCGGTTGTTAAAAATCTGCTGCCGGAGTTTCGCTGGGAAGGGAGCTCGAAATCCGGGGTCAGTTACGACCTGGTTCTCTACGAAGCCGCATCGTATGCAATTGGCGGTGCCCTGGTGCCGTCATACACCCGCGGGCGTGTCGTTGCCTATGCAGAGGATTTGTCGGAACCGCGGTGGCAACCTGAAACCCCGCTCAAGCCGGATACCCGGTATATCTGGTCTGTGCGTCTTCGCGAAGGTCAGACGGTCTCAGAGTGGTCTACCCAGAGCTATTCCACGTTTCTTCTCGTATACGCGAGCTGGGGGCGTGGGCAGTGGTTCCAGTTCAAGACCGAATA
>JBFFTZ010000166.1:0-6203 GCA_041571575.1 Gammaproteobacteria bacterium
AGAGCGGGGGCAGGCGTTAATAACGTACCTGTCGAGAGGCTTACAGAGAGAGGTATACCGGTGTTTAACGCTCCGGGTGCCAACGCCAATGCAGTGAAGGAATTAGTGGTGGCGGGTATGTTGCTGGCGGCCCGAAATATCTGTCCAGCATGGGCTTATGTCAGGGCGCTAGAAGGTAATCCTGAAGAGATCAAGCGCGCCGTAGAAGCGGGGAAAAAGCAATTCGTGGGCTACGAACTTCCTCGCAGAGTCCTGGGCGTGGTGGGTCTGGGCGCGATTGGTGTTGAAGTGGCAAACGCAGCCCTGAACCTGGGTATGCGAGTGATCGGATTTGATCCGGGCATGACGGTTGAACGTGCCTGGCAACTTTCCGCCAGCGTGGAGCAGGCTACGAGTCTGGATGACTTGCTTGCCCGGTGTGACATGGTCAGTCTGCATGTACCGTTAATCGAAAAAACCCGCGGCTTGATGACTGCAGAACGAGTGGGATTAATGCGCCAGGGAGGGGTGCTGTTGAACTTCTCCCGTGCCGAGATCGTGGATGAACAGGGAGTGCTGGAGGCGCTGGATCGGAGCCACCTGTCATGCTATGTGTGCGACTTTCCTTCACCAGGGATTAAAGATCATCCGCAAGTGGTGGCTTTGCCCCATCTTGGAGCCTCGACGCTTGAGGCAGAGGATAATTGCGCGGTGATGGTGGTGGAGAATATGCGCGAGTATCTTGAGAATGGAAATATTCGCCATTCAGTGAATTTCCCCCAGGCAGTGATGCCCAGGGCGGGGAGTTCCCGTTTGACCGTGGCCAATCGGAATGTGCCGAATATGGTCGGACAGGTCTCGACCTGCCTGGCAAATTCCGGTTTGAATATCCTGGACATGCTTAACCAGTCACGGGGTGATGTGGCCTATACACTGGTGGATCTGGACAGGGAAGTTCCCGCAGAGACCTATCAGCAAATCGCAAATATTAATGGCGTGCTTGCGGCACGGGTAATTTAAGAATCTATGGCTAAAAAATCAGAAAAAGAGCCCCTCGATCTTGATTTAGTGCGAGAAAGTATTGATGAGTTGGATACCAATATCCAGGCATTGATCAATGAACGCGCGAGGCTTGCCCAAAAGGTTGGAAAGGCCAAGTCCGGTTCTGCAAGGGCAGCGGATTATTACCGCCCCGAGCGGGAAGCCCAGGTGTTGCGCAATGCGTTGGCGCGTAACCAGGGCCCCCTTAGCGACGAGGAAGTTGTCCGTCTGTTCAGGGAGATCATGTCGTCCTGCCTGGCCCAACAAGAGCCCTTGAAGATTGGTTACCTGGGGCCTGAAGGGACGTTCACCCAGAGCGCCGTGAGTAAGTTCTTTGGACATTCGGTGCGCTCAATGCCCCTGATGTCCATTGATGAAGTGTTTCAGGAAGTCGAGTCCGGGGCGGCAGATTTTGGCATTGTTCCGGTAGAAAATTCAACCGAGGGGACGGTGAACCATACTGTGGATCGCTTTCTGATTTCTCCTTTGAAGATCTGTGGCGAAGTTGAGCTTCGGGTGGAACAACACTTGATGGGCAAGTTCGCCGGATTGGAAGAGGTCAAGCGGGTATGTGCTCATGCCCAGTCCCTTGCCCAGTGCAGGGGCTGGTTGGCCGAATATTTGCCCGATGTGGAAAGGGTGGCTGTCAGCAGCAATGCCGAAGGCGCCCGTCGCGCTCGTGATGAGCAGGGCACGGCGGCGATTGCCGGGGACACAGCGGCGGACGTGTACGATTTGAAGATACTGGTCAGCAATATCGAAGATCGTCCTGATAACACCACTCGGTTCCTGGTGATCGGCCGGAATCTGCTGGCATCCAGCGGTGATGACAAGACCTCGGTGTTGATATCAGCTGCCGATACAGACAGCCCTGGGGCCCTGTATCGACTGCTTGAGCCGCTTGCCCGGCACGGTATAAGCATGACTCGAATTGAATCCCGGCCATCACAGCGTAAGAAGTGGCATTACGTGTTTTTCATGGACCTGGACGGTCACGCCTCCGACCCAGCGTTGAGCCAGGCCTTGGCGGAACTGGAAGAGCAGGCCTCATTATTCAGGATTCTTGGCTCTTATCCCAAGGCGGTTATGTAGATCCTATGGTGGATGAACAAAAGCCTTCTGTTGCGAACCGCGATGGTATAGAGAGTTATCTTGTGGAGCCGGGTGGCAGCCTGGCGGGCGAGATAATCGTGCCCGGCGATAAGTCCATCTCTCATCGATCGTTGATGTTTGGTGCCATCGCTGATGGCATCACCGAGATTGATGGATTGCTTGCCAGTGAGGATTGTCTCGCGACGGCCGCGGCCCTGACTGCCATGGGTGTAAGAATCGAGGCCCCCGAGACAGCTGGAGACTGCTGGCGTGTGCATGGAGTAGGACTCGGGGGGCTAAAACGGCCTCCGGGGGATCTTGACCTGGGTAATTCAGGCACTTCGATGAGGTTGCTTACCGGATTACTTTGCGCCCAGGGTTTTTCTTCGACGCTGGTTGGCGATAGTTCGCTGATGGCACGGCCTATGGAGCGGGTCGCCGTTCCCTTGCGCCGGATGGGCGCTCGCATCAAGACCAGCGATGGTCGGCCACCGGTGGTGATCGAGCGAAGCCAGGGGCTGGCGGGAATTGATTACCAGGTACCCGTGGCAAGTGCCCAGATTAAGTCGGCCGTTTTGCTGGCTGGATTGTATGCCAAAGGTGTCACCCGGGTTACCGAGCCGGGGGTCAGTCGTGACCATACCGAGAGGATGCTGGCGAGTTTCGGAGTTTCGGTTATCAGGAAGGGCATGACCGTGGAGATTGCGGCGCCCGCCGCGTTGCGAGCGCACCGGATATGCGTTCCTGGAGATCTCTCATCCGCAGCGTTTTTCATTGTCGGGGCCTGCCTGGCCAGCGATAAGGGCGTAACTCTGAGAAATGTGGGGGTTAATCCGACGCGTACGGGGGTTATCGAGATCCTGAGAAAGATGGGCGCAAAAATTGATGTGGCGACCGCGCCCACCGCCAGGGGCGGAGAGCCGATAGCCGACATTCGGGTAGCGAGAAGCAGGCTCAAGGGGATTGATATAGACGCCTCAGACGTAGCCCTGGCCATTGACGAGTTTCCAGTGCTGATGGTGGCCGCCGCCTGCGCCGAGGGCGTTACCCGGGTTTCCGGCGCTGAGGAGTTGCGGGTCAAGGAGAGCGATAGAATTCGCACCGTAGTGGATGGGCTTGTGGCCCTGGGCGCGAAGGTCGATGAAAAGCCCGATGGAATGGTTGTTACCGGTGGGTCGCTCAAGGGCGGAGTGGTAGACAGCCATGGCGACCACCGCATTGCGATGGCGTTTACCATTGCGGCGCTAATGGCCAGCGGGCCCGTGCGGGTTTTGAATACCCGCAATATCGCCACCTCTTTTCCGGGGTTTGCCGATCATGCGATTCGACTGGGGATGGCAATTACCCAGGAGACGCTGTCGTGACCGGATTACTGCCCCCGGTAATTGCCATTGATGGCCCTAGTGCCTCCGGAAAGGGTGCTATCAGCCGCAGAGTAGCCGAAGCGCTGGGTTTCCATTTGCTGGACAGTGGCGCCCTGTACCGAATCGCCGGCTTGATGGCCTCCCGGGAGGGGCTGGATCTGAAAAGTGGTCATGAGGTCGCTAAGCTATTGAGCAGCCTGAATATTTCCTTCGAAAGCGATGGGGGCGCCGAAACCATAATTCGGGTAAATGGTCTCGACGTAACCACCGATGTCCGGCGGGAAAGCACGGGGGAACTCGCTTCCCGGGTTGCTGCCCATCCAGAGGTCCGGAGTGCCCTGATTGGATTTCAACGCAGTTTTAGAAAGGCTCCAGGGCTGGTAGCCGACGGGCGCGACATGGGGGCGGTCATCTTCCCCGATGCCCAGGTCAAGCTGTTCCTGACGGCGAGTCCCGACGAACGTGCTCGGCGACGCCATAAGCAGTTGAAGGAGAAGGGTATTAGTGTTAATCTCGCCGCCCTCTCCGCAGAGATCGCGGAGCGGGACTACAGGGATCGAACACGGTCCGTGTCCCCGCTTCGCCGCGCACCCGATGCCGAAGAGCTGGATACCACGCATCTGAATATTGAGCAGGTAGTTAGCAGGGTGCTGGCATTTGTAGAGAAAAAAATGCCTGGGCTGACTAGTTAGCGTTAGCAGCTTTTTCGCAGTGAATTTTTCTGGCTCCAAAAGGATTTTGGGGCTGTTTTGTAATACCCCGTCGAAGCATGGATCTTGAGGCGGTAGTTGGTCGTTGTGACCATGGAAATTAATCACATGTCTGAATCTTTTGCACAATTATTTGAAGAAAGCCTGGCTAGTAAACAGTTCAAGGCTGGCGCCATCATTAACGCCGAAGTTGTCACAATCAGCTCTGACGTCGTTATTGTTAACGCCGGACTGAAAAGTGAGGCTGTTATCCCCACCGCGCAGTTCCTTAATGAACAGGGCGAGTTGGAAGTAGAAGTCGGCGATCAGGTCGAAGTTGCCCTGGAGAGTCTCGAAGACGGTTTTGGTGAGACCAAGCTGTCCCGCGAGAAAGCCAAGCGTGCTCGTACCTGGACTGTTCTTGAAGAGGCCTTCGAAAAAGGCGAGATCGTCAAGGGTATTATCACTGGTCGCGTCAAGGGTGGTTTCACTGTTGAGCTTGGTGATGTCCGAGCCTTCCTTCCCGGATCGTTGGTGGATGTGCGCCCCGTGCGTGATCCCGCTTACCTGGAAGGTAAAGAGCTGGAATTCAAGGTCATCAAGCTTGACCAGCGTCGTAACAACGTTGTGGTTTCTCGACGCGCCGTTGTGGAAGAGGAATACAGTGCAGAGCGCGAAGAGCTTCTCAAGAACCTGCAGGAAGGCAGCGTTCTCAAGGGCATCGTCAAGAACCTCACCGACTATGGTGCCTTCGTGGACATGGGCGGTATCGACGGTTTGCTGCACATCACTGATATGGCGTGGAAGCGCGTCAAGCATCCGTCCGACGTGGTGAATGTTGGTGACGAGATAGACGTCAAGGTTCTGAAGTTCGACCGTGAGCGTAATCGCGTATCCCTGGGTATGAAGCAGTTGGGTGAAGATCCGTGGCGCGCCATTGGCCGTCGCTACCCGGCCAACACCCGCTTGTTTGGTACGGTGACCAATATTGCTGATTACGGTTGCTTCGTGGAAATCGAAGACGGTGTGGAAGGTCTGGTTCACGTGTCTGAGATGGATTGGAGCAACAAGAATGTCAGCCCCGCCAAGGTCGTGAACATTGGTGACGAGGTGGAGGTAATGGTGCTGGATATCGACGAAGATCGTCGTCGTATCTCACTGGGTATCAAGCAGTGCCAGGCTAACCCCTGGGCCGAGTTCTCCTCCAGGTTCAACCGTAACGACAAAGTCAAGGGTCAGATCAAGTCGATTACCGATTTCGGTATCTTCATTGGTCTGGAAGGAGGCATTGACGGCCTGGTTCACCTTTCTGACATTTCCTGGGACCTGCCGGGCGAAGAAGCCGTTCGTAATTTCTCCAAGGGCGACGAAGTGGAAGCCGTTGTGCTGGCCATCGACCCTGAAAGAGAGCGCATTTCCCTGGGTATGAAGCAGCTGGACAAGGATCCTGTGTCTGCTTACATGGCCGATCATCCCAAGGGCTGCATCGTTACCGGTGAAGTTCTGGAAGTTGATGCCCGCGGTGCGGTAATCGACCTGGGTGATGGAATCACCGGACAGCTGCGTGCCTCTGAATTGGCCCGCGATCGGGTAGAAGACGCCCGCGCCGTGCTGAAGGTGGGAGACAAGGTTGAGGCGAAGTTTATGGGTCTGGATCGTAAGTCTCGCAATATCACCCTGTCTATTAAAGCCAAGGATGCTCACGAAGAAGCCGAGGCCGTTCAGAGCTACCAGCGTGAAGTGTCTACTGGTACCAGCCTGGGCGATCTGCTTAAAGAGAAGATTGCTGGTAAGAATAGCGACTGATGAATGGATGTCTGCCCGGCCAAAAGGCCCATGGTCCACTATTTCAGGCACGCCAAAGAAGAGCTCCTGGCTGGGAGGGCGGCATAATGAAACTGGTAGTCTCACTCCCTCCCCATACTTTGGCCAGGCACTCGCTTAAGAGCTTTCACCTGACCTGGCTGCCCACCATGGACGCGGAGGGCTCGGCCACGGACGCGCAGCTGCGCACCTACCTGCCCTTCCTGGACGAGCT
>JBFFTZ010000167.1:0-6197 GCA_041571575.1 Gammaproteobacteria bacterium
CAGTTATTCAGTGCGTACTTGGTCCAGCGCACCGCTGTGGGGCTGCCGGCGGCCAGGGTCCGTGCGGTTTCCAATGCACAGTGCTGCAACTCCTCGCCAGGCACTGACAGGGAAACCAGTCCCATCTTCTCGGCTTGCTCTCCGGAAACCGGGGTGTTGGTCAGCAGGTGGTACCTGGCCTTGGCAAGTCCACACAGTAACGGCCATATAAGGACCGCGTGATCGCCAGCCGCTACTCCCAGTCGTGTGTGGCCATCCAGCAGGCGGGCATCATGGGCCGCGATACTCACGTCTGCCAGCAGGGCAACTGCCAGACCGGCGCCCACCGCCGGGCCGCGAATTTCCGAGACCACGGGTTTGGAGCAGTTCACCAGGTTATAGACCAGGTCCCGGGCTTCCTTCCAGACCCGGACCAGCGCGGTATCTGACTCGATCATTTCCTCGATGAGACTGAAATCGCCACCGGCAGAAAAGCTCTTGCCGTCGCCGCGGACTAATACGCAGGAAACATCGGAGTCCTTGTCCACGTGTTGCCAGACATAGGCAAGGTCCTTGTGCATGTGTGCGTCCGCGGCGTTGAGCTTGCCCGGTGCAGACAGGGTGATGCGGAGAATTCCCTGTTCGGGTTGGTCGAAGGACAGGGAAGGAAATGTCTTTCTATAGATTTCTATGTTCACACCCGGGACTCCTTGCGATGGTGGGTTTCATTATGGCCTATAGAATGCATCAAGAAAGCGAAGATCATTGCACGCTGCTCGCGAAACGTGTTTTTACCCCCGCTTTTAGTATGCTTGGGCAACGCGACAGGAAATGAGAGGTGTCCGGGTGGACCGGTTTGGACAGGCTGCGGAACAGGTGCTGGGTGGATTCCGGCAGCGCAGGCCAATGCGCGCGGGTTCGCTGATCGTCAGTTTTTTTGGTGATGTTGTCGCGCCAAGGGGTGGTTCTGTCTGGCTTGGAGGTCTTATCCAGACCCTGGAGCAGATGGGTGTGTCCGGGCGGTTGGTTCGTACCTCCATGTACAGGCTCGTTCAGGACGGGTGGTTTGAGGCCAGCAAGTCAGGGCGCAAGAGTTATTACTCCTTGACCCAGATAGGGAGTCGGCGTTTCCGCCTGGCAACCGAGCGGATTTACGGCAGGCCCAGGGATGACTGGGAAGGCGAGTGGTTAATGGTCCTGGTGCCACCCGGGATGGGCGGGCAACGAGACAGTCTGCGAAAGGAACTGGGATGGCTGGGTTTCGGCAGCCTGTCGACGGGGCTGATGGGACGCCCGGTAGGCGCCGATCGGGAGCTTGAGGAATTTCTGGCCGAGCAGTCACAACCACCGGTTGCCTATCGGGCAAGCTTGCTCGATAGCGTAAGCCCGGCATTGTTGGAGGAGATGATTCGCAACAGTTGGAAGCTGGGGGAAACGGAGCAAGGCTATCAGCGCTTCATCAAGCGCTTTGCCCCGTTGCTGGACGCTGCGTCGAAATCTGCTGATTTGCCCGGCGAGGTCAGTTTGTTGCTGCGAGTCCTGCTGGTTCACGAATATCGTCGAATCCTGTTGCGCGATCCCCAGTTGCCTGTGGCCTTGCTGCCGGTAAACTGGCATGGCCAATTGGCCTATGAATTATGTCGGGAGCTTTATGGCACGTTGCTGGCGGCATCGGAAGACTACGTCTCGAACAAGCTGGTGACTAAATCCGGCCCGTTGCCTCCCCCGGGGTCCGGGTTTTTCAAGCGTTTCGGTGGACTCAACCCTGCCTAGGACCTTGTCCGGGCCCATCACCCGAGCAATATCTGTTTCTTACGTCTAGAATGTTGGCTCTTTATAGCCAAATCCGAGACGTGGAAGTATGTCTGAATCCAGTTGTATTTTGGTCGACTCCCGACCTGGTGTTGTGAGGATTACGCTGAACAGGCCTGACAAGCTCAACAGCTTTAACGAAGCAATGCATCTCGAGTTAATCGCGGCGATCAGGGCCGCCGACGCGGATGCCAGTGTGCGTTGCCTCATCCTCACCGGCGCCGGACGTGGCTTCTGTGCCGGGCAGGACCTGGGTGCCAGGAAAGCGGAAGACCCCGCCCAGAAGTCGGTGATCGGCCAGTCTCTTGAAAAATTATACAATCCCCTGGTGAAGACCTTACGTGGTCTTCGTATGCCGGTGATTTGTGCCGTCAACGGTGTCGCGGCGGGTGCCGGCGCGAACGTCGCCCTGGCTTGCGACATTGTTATCGCCGCCCGGTCCGCACGATTCATCCAGGCATTTTCGAAGATTGGTCTGATCCCGGATGCCGGGGGCACCTGGGCGCTGCCGCGGCTGGTTGGTCATGCTCGTGCTACGGCGCTGGCAATGCTTGCCGAGCCGGTGGGGGCAGAGCAGGCAGAGCAGTGGGGCATGATCTGGCGCTGCGTGGATGATCAGGAACTGGAGGATCACGTCTGGCAGATGGCTGAGCATCTTGCGACCCAGCCGACCCAGGCAATGGCCTTGATCAAGCAGGCCTTGATGGCGTCGGCCACCAATAGCCTGGCCCAGCAGCTTGACGTCGAACGGGATCTGCAAACCATGGCCAGTGAGAGCAACGATTTCAGGGAAGGCGTTTCCGCCTTTCTCGCAAAGCGGGAACCGAAATTCAATGGCAATTGAGCTCCCGCGATTTAATACTCGCGACATCGTTGGAGTAATCGGCGCAGGAACCATGGGAATGGGCATTGCCGAGGTGGCAGCCGGCGCGGGTCACCATGTGCGTGTGTTCGACGTGGCAGAGGGCGCGGCACTCCACGCATTGGATGAAATGGCTGAGCGCCTGGATAGCCGGGTAAAGCGGGGCAGGATTACCTCCGAGCGGCGCGATGAGATCCTGGGTCGCATCCAGGTAGTACACCGGTTGGTGGGGCTCGCGAAGTGCAGGCTGGTCCTGGAGGCGGTGATCGAGGACCTGGAAATCAAACAGACCCTGTTAAAATCCCTGGAGCGAATTTGCAGTCAGTCCACGATCATTGGCACGAACACCTCGTCGTTGTCGATTACTGAAATTGCTGCCGAGCTGAAATACCCGGAACGATTCCTGGGCGTGCATTTTTTCAATCCAGCTTCTGTGATGCCACTGGTGGAAGTGATCACCGGGATGAATACGGCGCCCGCAGTGGCGGCCGCTGTGCACGGCTTGATGAGTACCTGGGGAAAGTCTCCCGTGTTTGCCAAGAGCCTGCCGGGCTTCATTGTTAACCGGGTGGCCAGGCCCTATTACGCTGAAGCCCTGACCCTGTTGCAGGAGGGCGCCGCCAGCGTTTCTACCATGGATGCCATATTTCGCGATTGCGGTGGTTTTCGCATGGGCCCTTTCGAATTGATGGACCTGATTGGTATGGACGTCAATTTTTCGGTTACCCGGTCTGTGTTCGATTCCTACTACGGTGATCCGCGTTACCGGCCGTCGGTGTTGCAGGAAGAGATGGTTAGGGGTGGTCGGCTGGGAAGGAAATCTGGCGAAGGCTTTTATCGCTATACACCGGAACCCGAGGTTGCAGATCTGTCGGATATGCGGCCATGCAAGGCTCCGTCGTCTGTGCGCGTGTTCGGGGACCTGGGTCCCGCCGCAGCGCTGGTGGAGTTGGTTGTCGAGGCAGGACTTGATGTTAGCCATTCCGAAGGAGACGGCTACCTGCTCGTCGATGGCGTCTACATCGCGCTCAGCGATGGACGATCCGCCGTGACCCGTGCGGTGGAGGAGGCTCGCTCTCCCCTGGTGCTGTTTGACCTGGCGCTGGATTACCGGAAGACGCCCCGGATAGCCCTGGCCGCCACTAACGGTGACAAGCATTCGTTGAATGTGGCCGCGGGTTTCTTCCAGTCCCTGGGCAAGGCCGTCAACGTTGTCCTGGATGTGCCGGGGATGCTGGTGATGCGCAGTGTTTGTTTGCTGGTGAATGAGGCCGCCTCGGCGATCGCCCACCAGGTGTGTTCCGCGGGAGACCTGGATATCGCCATGAAGCAGGGGGTGAATTATCCCCTGGGGCCGGTTGAGTGGGGTGAGAGCCTGGATCTTCACCGGGTGGTAACCGTGGTCGCCAATATGCATCAGGCATACGGCGATGATCGCTACCGGGTGATCCCCTTGCTCGCCAGGCGGGCGCTGGCCCACAGGAAACTTTCGGATTAGTTGAAACTTTCGGAAAAGATTATGGATCCTTTAGATCTGGCTAATCGCTGCGTGGACGCGTTGTATAAGCGTGATGCCGCAGCGGGGTCACTGGGCATCCTGGTGCTGGAGGTATCTCCCGGCCGGGCAGCGGTTTCCATGCAGGTGAGGCCGGATATGTGCAATGGCCATGGTATCTGTCACGGCGGCATGCTGTTTACCCTGGCCGATACTGCGATGGCTTACGCCAGCAACAGCCATGGCAAGGTAGCGGTCGCCTCATCAGTGCATATTGATTTCTTGCGTAGCGCCGCCCAGGATGACGTCTTGTTGGCGGAAGCGGTTGAGGTATATCGTGGCCGGCGCAAGGCCAGCTACCGGGTCACTGTAAGCCGCGGCGAGGCGGCGCAGATTGCTCACTTTCATGGCACGGTTGCGATCCTTGATCGAGACGTGTTGTAAGAAGTAACAGGAGATTTCCAATGGCGGACGCATTTGTCTGTGATGCTATTCGTACCCCTATCGGGCGTTTTGGCGGTGTATTGAGTTCGGTCCGTCCGGATGACATGGCGGCGCTGACCATGCGTGCGCTGATGGAGCGGTCGCCCTCGGTGGACTGGACCAGGCTGGACGACGTGTATTTCGGATGCGCCAACCAGGCCGGCGAGGACAATCGCAACGTGGCGAGGATGGCGGGTTTGCTGGCGGGCTTGCCATTGCAAGTGCCTGGAGTGACGGTTAACCGTCTGTGTGGCTCTGGCATGGATGCGGTGGCCATGGCAGCCCGTGCCCTGCGCACAGGCGAGGCCAAGCTGGTGATTGCCGGGGGTGTGGAATCCATGTCCCGGGCGCCCTTTGTCATGGGCAAGGCGGAAAGCGCCTTTTCCCGAACCGCGGAAATCTTTGATACCACCATTGGTTGGCGCTTCATCAATCCCCGATTCAAAGCGGCGTTTGGCACCGACAGCATGCCTGAGACCGCCGAGAACGTGGCTGAGCGCTACGGCATCTCGAGAGTAGACCAGGATGCCTTTGCCCTGCGTAGCCAGCAGCGTGCCGAGGCGGCACGCCAGGCCGGTTACCTGGCCGAAGAAATCATTCCGGTGGAGATTCCACGTCGCAAGGCGGATCCCCTGGTTGTGGACACCGATGAACATCCGCGCCCCGATGTAACCGCGGAGAGCCTGGCCCGACTTGGCACTCCCTTCAGGACGCCTGGAACGGTGACAGCGGGTAACGCGTCGGGTGTGAACGATGGCGCCTGCGCGCTGCTGTTGGCGAGCGAATCGGCGATAGAGGAATTCGGTCTGGTGGCCAGGGCCCGGGTCGTGGCCTGCGTATCAGTCGGGGTGGAGCCTTCGGTTATGGGCATCGGGCCTGTGCCGGCAACCCGCAAGGTGCTGGCCCTGGCGGGACTGAAAATCGAAGACATGGACGTGATCGAGTTGAACGAGGCATTTGCGGCCCAGGCTCTTGCGGTGATGCGGGAACTTGGACTGCCCGACGATGCGGCTCAGGTGAATCCAAACGGCGGGGCAATTGCCCTGGGCCATCCCCTGGGCATGAGCGGCGCACGGTTGGTCACCACGGCCGTTAACCAGTTGCATCGCAGCGGCGGGCGCTATGCCCTGTGCACCATGTGCGTGGGTGTGGGGCAGGGTATCGCCATGGTGCTGGAGCGGGTGTAAACCCGGCTCCTGGGTTGCCCGGGTCATGACAGACGGGCCCGATATGATACGGTTTGTGTTCTAAACAGGGATTTTTTGTGACATATTAGTCTGAGTCCAGAATCCCAGATGGAGTCAGTATGTACACCCAGGGTCTTGATCAAGCAGATACCCAGGTCACCAGTCCCGAAGAAGAGGCTGAGCTACGTGCCGCCTTTCAGGCGCGGATAGATGCGGAAGAGAAGATTGAACCCAGGGACTGGATGCCCGAGGACTATAGACGCACCCTGGTGCGGCAAATTTCCCAGCACGCGCATTCTGAAATTGTCGGCATGTTGCCCGAGGGCAACTGGCTGACCCGGGCGCCGTCGCTAAAGCGCAAGGCGATTTTGCTGGCCAA
>JBFFTZ010000168.1:0-6150 GCA_041571575.1 Gammaproteobacteria bacterium
GCAGTTGCGTTATATCCCGGGGCCTGCCTAACGGGTTTA
Organism: Gammaproteobacteria bacterium; assembly: GCA_041571575.1. Classification (GTDB taxonomy): domain Bacteria; phylum Pseudomonadota; class Gammaproteobacteria; order Steroidobacterales; family BM003; genus CAKZML01. Next base: position 40 of record JBFFTZ010000168.1, read on the forward strand.
CCGGAAGCTGATATCGGCAAATATTGCCCTCCCACGGCCAGGGAAGTAGCGGAATTCCCCGAAAGCGTAGTCAGCCCGCTCGGCGTAGGCCGTATCGGCAAGGTTCGTGATCCTGAGCCCAATTGACCAGTTGCGGTGGATTTTCTGCCTCAGGCTGAGATTGAAAATACCGTGTCCGGGGTATCGCGGCAGGTTGGCCGCATCCAGGTAGTAGCCGCCGGTGTGCTGCCATTCAAGCTCGGTTTCGGTGTTGCTGCCCGGGGTCCAGGCGAGCCTGGCACTGCCAAGGGTTCGGGGCGCTGTGTCTATGTCATTGCCGCTAATGATTTGTTCACCCCGGGGGGCGGAGTAGTCCGAAGCGTAACGATGCAATGCCCAGGTACCGTTCAGCGCCAGCCTCCAGTGCTCGCCAAGGCGCACACGGTAGTCTAGTTCGATGCCCTGGTGGCGGGTCCTGGCGCCGCTGATATTGAAGCCCTCGTTGTCACGGTAAATAGTGTTGCGCTTGCTCATGAAGAAGGCGACCAGCTCCAGGTAGTGGTCGTCGTCCAGGGCTCTGAACCCCAGTTCGATCGCATCCAGTGTTTCGGGTTCCAGGTCGGCGATTTCCTGTTGTGACTGCAGTCGATACAACTCGGTTGCCTGTGGCGCCCTGAACCCGCGGTTTGCAGTGATGTAGAGTTGATGATTTTCATCAAGCCGGTAGGAAAGTCCAAGCTTGGGTCCCAGGCTGGTAAACCGGTCCTTTCGATCCGCCGGGCGGGTATACAGGCAGCCCCCGAAACCGCAGGGCTGGCTATTGTCATCGGTGTTTCCGTCCAGCATGTTGTTCTGATAGTCATACTGCAAAGTTTCGAGACGCAGGCCGGCACTCAATTCGGTTCGCTCTCCCACCGAGTATTCCCATTGCATAAAGGGGGCGGCCATCCGGCTGGAGACCGAGTAGTCGTAATGTTTTCCTGCCGGCCGCGTGGCAACCAGGTAATCGCTGCCGTCCTGGATCGGGGCGTCCTGGTACTGCCACAGGTACCCGTCGGCCAGTTCAAGGTCCAGCCCCAGGGCCAGGCTTGCCCTTGTGAGTTGCTGGCGCCATAGCAAGGAGGCCTGGGCACTGCTCTGGCCATTGCGTTCCAGTGGTTTGCCGGGCAAGAAGTGCTGCAGGAATTCCATGTCCGAATGCCTGACGATCATTCCGCCCTCCAGGGTAGATTCGCCTGCCAGGTCGCGAGTCCAGCGCCCACTCAGGCGCTGGGCATCGGCCTTCCTGTATGCCTCGGGGTTGAGATTTTCACTACTGAGGTCCGGGTCCTTGTAGGCATTCTCGCCATAGATGTAGCCGGCGGTTTCCTGGTCCAGGTTGGTGGCGGCGAATCCGAACTGGAGTCGATCAGCCCGTCTTTGTACTTCGTAGCCAAGGTTTATTTTCTGCTGGGAGTAGTTTTCCTGGTCGCGCCAGCCACCGTCTTCAAGCAGGTTTACCAGGGCTCTGAAACCACCACTATTGAGGTCTGCGCTGCCACGCCAGTAGTTGTCCTGACCGGCCTCGAGCGAAAATCGGTTAAGTGCGCCGGGCTCGGCGACCAGCGCGTTGATCAGCCCGTGCATGGCGTTGGACCCATACAGACTGCTGCCCGGACCACGAATGATTTCCACCGCGTCGGCTTGCTCCAGGTTTACCTCGAATAATTGATTCACATTGCAGAAACCTGCCGGACGGGTGGGGAAGCCGTTTTCGGCTACCAGGAACGCGCCGCAGGAACCCGCACCAGTCAGAACCGGTGATCTCATAGCCACCAGGCTCTCCTGTCCACTGCCCCGGGTTATCCAGGTGCCGGGTACCCGGTGCAAGAGTTGGCTGGCGTGGGTGGGCCGGGTCAGCTGCGCAACGTCGCCGTCCAGCCGGCTGGTGTTTCCGGCTTGATCAAGCAGGGGCTGATACTCGCCACTGGCGGTGACCACCATGCTTTCAAAATCTTTCTTCACGGTTTCAGGGTTGTCGCCGGATTCGGCGGAGAGCAGCAGCGCTGGACATGTGAGCCCGAAAACAAGCCCCCTGAGGACTCGGGAAATTGACCGGGTAAAATTGTTTGGTGGATGCATTCTCTGCCTCGCCAGCTCGAAGCGAAACAGCATACAGGACAATGGCTATAATGGTTTCATCGCAGGGATCGAATTAAGAGCGGATGGGTATGCGCATGGCGTCACAGATAAGCAAACTTTGGTGGCTGACGGCTTGCCTGTTGTTATGGGCTGGATCGGCGACGGGTGCGGAAGATAAGCAAGCGCCTGTGGCAGAGGCGCAACGTCCTCGTATCTGCCTGGCCCTTGGCGGTGGTGGCGCCCGCGGGATGGCCCATGTAGGAATTTTGCGCTTGCTGGATGAGATGCGGATTCCTGTGGATTGTGTTGCCGGCACCAGTATCGGTTCGATTGTAGGCGGCCTCTATGCCCTGGGCTTCAGCCTGGAAGAAATGGAAGAGGTGGTGCTGACCACTGACTGGGAAGCCATGTTTTCTGATCGGCCACCGCGGCGGGAAATGACTCACCGCCGCCGGCAGGATGACCTGGCACAGATGATCGAACTGGATATCGGCGTAGACGCCAGCGGATTGAAAATACCGCGTGGCCTGATCCAGGGGCAGAACATGCTGGTGTTCCTTCGTCGTCTGAGCAAGGACTACGCCCTGGTAAAGAATTTTGATGACTTTCCCGTTCCGTTTCGCGCGGTGGCTACTGACATCGAAACCGGCGAAAGTGTGGCGATCAGTTCTGGAGATTTAGCCACGGCCGTCAGGGCGAGTATCGGAATCCCGGCCCTTTTGGCGCCTGCCGAGATAGACGGGCGCTGGCTGGTGGACGGAGGTTTGTTTGCCAATGTCCCGGTGGATGCCGCCCACTCCATGGGGGCCGATGTGGTTATTGCAGTTGACGTGGGTTTCCCGACTCGTACCCGCGAGGAACTTGCTTCTGCGATTGAGATTGCGGACCAGACCGTCACCTTGATGATGCGTAAGGGCACGGTGGAGCAGCTGAAAAAGCTTGGCGAGGCGGATGTGATTATCGTGCCGGAGTTGGGTAATACCTCATCGGCCGCGTTTGATAGCGCAATTGAACTGATGGAGATTGGCTACCAGGCCGGCAGGGCCATGGCTGATAGCCTGGCCAGGTATTCCCTCGGGCCTGAAGAGTATGCCGCCCACCTCAATGCTCGCGGTAACCGGATTCGGGTCGCCAGCGTTCCGGTGGTGAAAGACATCGAGGTGGAAGTTGACGGCAGGATTTCCGACAAGGCGATTTTGGCCTGGATGAGCCAGGAACCCGGCAATGCGCTGGATCTGGATGTGCTCGAAAGAGATGTGCAGCGGATTTATGGTCAGGGCGTATTTGAGTCCGTGGATTATTCACTGATTCCAGAGGGTGACCAGGCGACTCTCGAGATTAGCGCTATCCAGAAAAGCTGGGGACCCAATTTCCTGAAGTTCGGGGTGATATTGCAGGAAAACTTTGAAGGCGACAGTGATCTGACTGTCAGTACCCGGTACACCATGACCCAGGTAAATTCGCTGGCCGCGGAGTGGCGAAATGAGCTTGAAATGGGTTCCGACAGCCGCTTGTTTACTGAGTTCTACCAACCACTGAATGACGGTTCTGCGTATTTCCTGGCAGTGAGCGCGGAAGGCGATCAGCGCGTTCTGACAGTTTATGCAGACGCCGTTGATGATCCAATCGGGGAGGTTCGCTACCGCAATCTGGATGCCCGCTTTGATGTAGGGAAAGAGGCTTTTGGTCTCGGAGAGTTCCGACTTGGTGTCTTGAGGGGTAAAGCACAGCGGCGTCTGCGCGTAGGCGATCCAAATGAACCGCGACTGACCGATAGTGATATTAACCAGGCAGAAATCTATTTCAGGTTTGAGCACGATTCGCTGGACTACGTTCCATTCGCCCTCGACGGCTCAATCGTGTATTTCGAAGCCGCAACATCCCGGCCCGGACTGGGCGCTACAACAGATTATGATCGTTACCAGTTCCGGGGAACCTCGGCCTGGTCGACAGGCGGATTCACCGCCTTGTTCGGCCTGGAACTAAGTTCGTATCGTAATGCCTCGCCGATGGACCTTATTGAACCGTTTTCTCTTGGGGGATTCCTGCGGCTCTCTGGTCTGAATCGAAATGAACTCACCGGCCCGCAGCTGATGCTGGGCAAGGTGATACTCATGCAGCGGATGGACGCGATGAGATTCGGTTCAATTCCGGTTTACCTGGGAGGATCCGCGGAGTTGGGAAATACCTGGCAGGAGTTGGATAACGTGGGTGTTAAAAGTGCCCTGTGGTCCGGCAGTGTGTTCATTGCGGCGGATACCTTCCTGGGCCCGGTATACCTGGGTACTGGTTGGACAGAAGGCGGGCGCAGTTCTTTGTTCCTTGCGATCGGTCACCAGTACTAGCGGGGCTTTTATTGGCCGGACGGATGCTCAATCCCGGGTGATTTTCTCGTATACATAGGTAGGGAAGTCGCCGGGTCGAGAGTAGGCATGCTTGGCGCGAATTTCAGCCAGGGCCTTGTCGCGCTCCCCGGCCGTCGCATACCAGCGAAACGCTTCCCAGTCCTGTCCCAGCAAGCGAGCAAGCGAGTCCCCTTGGGGAAGACTCAGGCGGATTCCAAAGGATTTCTCCGAAATTGGCCGGGAGAGGTTGTGTTCGTTGCAAATCGACATTCTGGTTTTCTCACTGGGTTCAACAGCGTCGCAAGGTTAGTGTGAATCATAGCAGGCGGCAAGTCCCGGCAGCGCTCTGCGCGACCTTACATAGTCTTGCCAGTGGCGAAGCACGCGGGCTTCCGCCAGAATGGTGCTCCGGTTTGGAAAAGGTATAGGAACTGACGTGTCCAGCAATTCGGACAATCTGGACTTTTTTGTTGTCGGCGGCCCGGTGCTGCCGGGACGGGGGTGCTATTTGCCCCGGCCTGCCGATGCGCAGATTTTGCGTTTTCTGGATATGGGTGAATCCTGCACCCTGTTCGTGCCCAAGCAGTGCGGCAAGACCAGCCTGATCAGTCACTGCGCACGGCGCCTGCGCAAAGACGGACGCCTGGCAGCAGTGGTGGACCTGACCCAGATGGGTACCCTGGAACACCGGGACGAGCCATCGAGATGGTTTTACACAATTGCCTACCGGATAGTTCGCGACCTGCGATTAAAGATCGACTTGCAGCAATGGTGGCGGGATCATTCAGGCCTGTCCAACCAGGAACGAATGGCCGATTTTTATTGGGAAATCGTACTGGGCAATACGACGGCCCCCATCGTGATCTTTTTCGACGACCTGGAAACCCTGGTGGGTCTGCCCAGCGCAAGAGAGTTCCTGGCGACAATTCGTGCATGCAATGACAGGCGCGCCAGTGAACCGGATTATCAGCGATTGAGCTTTGTCCTGGCGGGGGTCACTCATCCCAGCCAGTTCAAGATGGGAAAGGAAGAGGCGCCCTTCGAGGTGTGCTACCCGGTTGTGCTTGAAGACTTCAGCATAGAAGCGCTCCAGCCATATGCACCGAAACTGGACCCTGATGCCGAGAGGGCTGCCGCGGCGCTTGCCCGGGTGCATTACTGGACTGCGGGACAGCCGTACCTGACCCAGAAGATTTGCCGCAGCATTGTTCGCCAGGGCCTGGGTGAAGACCCGGCGGGTTCGGTCGACTCGGTGGTTGAATCGCTTTTCCTGCAGACGAACTCGTCGCGTGCGGAACCGCATTTGAATTCCATTCGCCATCACCTTGCCCTGCGAGACGACAAGCGCAACAGGTTGCTGAGTCTTTATGGTCGTATACGCAAGGGCTCAAAAATCAGTTTCGACCCGTCAGTAAACAGTCATGTCGAGTTATTGCTCAGCGGCACAATCAGGGTTAACGAATCCGGGCAAATGGAAATCCGGAACAGCATCTACCGAAGTCAGTTTACCGCGCGCTGGGTTAATCAGAGCCTGCCCCTGAACTGGCGAGGCATCGCACAGGGGGTAGCTGCCGCAGGCCTGGTCCTGTTCCTGCCCTACTGGTACACACAGATTCTTCCCTCTCCCTACATCCACGCCTTGAGCCGCAGCGAGACCAGCTTCTCC
>JBFFTZ010000169.1:0-6079 GCA_041571575.1 Gammaproteobacteria bacterium
CTGAACTGCAACAACAGGGGCACAGTGTGCGCGCGGCCGCCCGGCAGGTGAAAGTCCTGGAAGGTCGAAACTGGCCGGATGTCGAGTGTGTTCGGGCAGACGTACTGGAGCCCGAATCACTGGATGAAGCACTAAAGGGCATGGACATCGCCTATTACCTGGTGCACTCCATGGCGGCCGGCAGTCGCTTCGACGAGCTTGAGCGGCAAGGGGCGACAAATTTTGCCGCGGCGGCCGAGCGTAGCGGCCTCAAGCGCATTATCTACCTGGGCGGACTGGTACCCGAAACCACCAAATCTTCGCGGCACATCGAGTCCCGGGAACGAACGGGCAGCTTGCTCAGGAAGGGTTCGGTCCCGGTAACCGAACTGCGGGCCGGGATGATCATCGGACCGGGCTCTGCCGCCTGGGAGGTGATCAGGGACCTGGTGAATCACCTGCCGGTCATGGTGACTCCGCGCTGGGTAAATTCTCTCTCGCAACCCATTTCCCTGGACAATATCCTGGGATACCTGACGGGCCTTGCCAGTCTGCCGGAAACCCAGGGGCTGACCTACGATGCGCCCGGCCCCGAAACCCTGACGTATGAAGAAATGATGCTGCAGTATGCAGAACTGGTGGACAAGCACCCGCACATATTCAGGGTACCCGTACTGACTCCGAAACTGTCCTCCTACTGGTTGCGCCTGGTGACCTCGGTTCCTGCCAACATCGCCGGTGCCCTGATGGAGGGACTGCAGTACAACTTCGTTTCCACCGGCCCCACGCTTCGCGAGGTAATTCCCCAGTACCTGATGAATTTTCGCGAGTCCGCCAAGGCGGCACTGGCGGCAGACAGAGAGAACAAAATCGTCGCCCGATGGGTAGAAGGCGCGATTATCTGTCGCGGCTTCAATAGCGAGTACAGCTTCTACGCCAAGCGCGCATCGGGACATATTCTCACCACTGCCAGTCGCGAACAGCTCTGGGCAACTATTTGCCAGATCGGACACAAGAACCAGTATTTCTATGGCGACTTGCTGTGGTTCGCGCGACGCGCCCTGGACTGGATCGTCGGCGGCCCCAGCTTTAGACGCCCCAGGCGCCACCCCAGGGACCTGCAGGTCGGAGATATCGTGGACTCATGGAGAGTAATCGGTATTGAGCCCTCCCGGAGCCTTACCCTGCAAATGGAAATGCGGATGCCCGGAGCCGCGGTGCTGGAATTCGAAATCGAAGACATTGACGACCAGCGGCGCCTTAGCGTCAACGCGTATTTCCATCCTGCGGGATTGCCAGGGCTACTTTACTGGTACACCCTGCTCCCCCTGCACGGAATGATATTCCGGGGAATGACCCGGAATATCGCCAAGCTGGCGCTGAAAGAGTCGCCAGGTTCGCCCTGAGTCAGTTGGCGTTCAATGCCGCCAGCTGCCTGTCATGAAGTCGTGACAGGCCCAGTTGGGACAATATCGCTCCACACAGGGCGAGGAACATGTCCCACTGGGTATCCCAGATATCGCCCTGGGTCGCCAGGAATTCATCGGCCTGCCCGCCCATATACAACGCGACCCACCACTCGATGAGTTCGTAAAAGGCCGAAATAGCCAGGGCCACGCAGGTGACCAGCAGGAATAACCAGCCTCCACGCTTCAGGGGCGTGAGGCGAAGCAATAGCTCCCTGGCCACCATGGCCGGAATAAAGCCCTGTGCCACGTGCCCGAGGCGGTCATAATGGTTACGCGCCAGGTCCAGCAAGTCCTGCACCCAGAATCCCGCGGGTACCCGGGCATAGGTGTAGTGGCCGCCGGTAATCAGTATGAGCGCATGGATGGCAATCAGTATGTAGACGATATCGGTCAGGCGAAAACGATCGTAGGTAAACCAGAGCACGGGGGCAGCGATCAGCACCGGCCCGACCTCCAGGTACCATGTCGCCCGATCAAAGGGCTGGTAAGCCGAGATCGCCATTGCAAGCGCAACCAGAGCTAACAATGACAGGTGGAGTACTCTTGAATTCATATCTACACTCGCGTGGCTCGGACCTGGTGAGAATCCCAGCATACCTGTGCATCAAAGCCTGTAACACTCCCTGCCCAGGCCAGCGGGTTGAAATTTGTGCGCAGCAGATGAAGAATTCAGGCCCATATCAAAACTTGTACGGGAACGCTCTGAACGGGCTGACTATCGGAATTTCAACCTATGATTGAAACCCAATCTGTTTCAAAACGCTTTGGCAGCCTGCTCGCTGTCGACCAGTTGAGTTTCTCGGTAAGCCCCGGGGAAGTGCTGGGTTTTCTCGGTCCGAACGGCGCAGGAAAATCCACGACCATGAAAATGATCACCGGTTTTATCGCCCCCAGCGAGGGACGGATACTGGTGTACGGTCACGATGTGGAAAACGATCCCATCCAATGCAAACGACAGATTGGCTACCTGCCGGAAGGCGCGCCAAGTTACGGCGAAATGAACCCCCTGGCCTTCCTGGAGTTTATCGCCGACTTGCGCGGCCTTCAGGGCACATACCGGCGGCAACGACTGGACTATGTGATTGATCGACTGGCGCTGGAATCGGTCCTTAAGCAAAACATCGACACGCTGTCCAAGGGGTTTAAGCGGCGTGTCGGACTCGCCCAGGCGGTGCTTCATGACCCCCGGGTACTGATCCTGGATGAACCCACCGACGGCCTGGACCCTAATCAGAAACACGAAGTCAGGGACCTGATCCGTGACATGTCCAGCGACAAGATCATCGTTATCTCCACCCATATCCTGGAAGAAGTAGAGGCCGTCTGTAATCGCGCAATGATAATTTCCCGGGGCAAATTACTGGCTGATGACACACCGGCGAATCTGGCGGCCCAGTCACCCGGCCACAACACCGTGCACCTGCTTATGCCCAACAGCAGCCAGGCCGCCGACCTTGCAACTGCACTGGAACAACTCGACCCGCCCCCAAAAGTGGAGAGACTCGACGATGGACTGTCGCTCAAGGCTATTCCCCCCGCGGGCCGGCAAATTCTCCCGCAACTCCAGCAAGTACTGGTGAGCAAGGGCTGGGCGCCCTCACAACTTTATGTGGAACAGGGAAAACTGGATGACGTCTTCCGCAGCATCACCACCGGGGGAAGGCCATGAACGCCGCCATGATCCTTTTTCGTCGTGAACTGCGCAGTTACTTCGCCACACCGGTTGCCTATGTGTTCATCGTGATCTTCCTGTTGCTTGCAGGTTCGTTCACCTTCTTCCTGGGCGGATTTTACGAACGCGGACAAGCCGATCTGTTGCCCTTCTTCAGCTTCCATCCGTGGCTCTACCTGTTCCTGGTTCCCGCCCTGTCCATGCGCCTGTGGGCCGAGGAGAGAAAGTCCGGAAGCGTTGAATTGTTGATGACCCTGCCGGTCACCCTGCTGCAGGCGGTATTGGGCAAATTCCTGGCAGCCTGGGCGTTCACCGGCATTGCCCTGGCACTGACCTTCCCCATGTGGTTGTCGGTGAACTACCTTGGAGATCCGGACAACGGCGCAATTCTCGCGGCCTACCTGGGCAGTCTTCTGATGGCCGGAGCATTTCTGGCCATCGGAGCGTGCATCTCCGCCACCACTCGCAACCAGGTCGTGGCATTTATCCTCACCGTGGTGGTGTGTTTCGGCTTCCTGCTCAGTGGCTTCCCCCTTGTGCTTGAACTGTTCCGGGACTGGGCGCCACAGTTACTGGTGGACACTATCGCCAGCTTCAGCTTTCTCACCCACTTCAGTTCCATATCCAAGGGGGTGATAGATCTGCGTGACCTGTTGTATTTCGGCGCCGTGATTGCCGCCTGGCTCGCGGCGAATGTCGTGGTGCTCGACCTGAAGAAGGCGGAATAGGCCATGACCAAGGCAAACAAGAAAACCTATGACTCCTGGACGCTGCTGGTGCTGGTGCTGCTGTTTCTGGCGGTCATCATGGCCTCCAACAGCCTGTTCAGAAATATCCGCTGGGACCTGACCGAAAACCAGCTCTACACCATGTCCGAGGGAACGCGGAATATCCTCGACCAGCTCGGTGAACCGATCAATCTGTATTTCTTCTTCTCCGAGCAAGCCAGCAGGGATATCCCGTCAGTTCGAAACTACGCCAACCGGGTGAGAGAGCTACTGGAAGAATTCGCCGCCAACTCCTCTGACAAGATTCATCTTCGGGTGATTGACCCCTTGCCGTTCTCCGAGGAAGAGGACATGGCAACCGAATTTGGCCTGACAGCCGTACCCATCGGCACCGCCGGTGAGAATATTTATTTCGGGCTGGCCGGAACAAATATGGTAGACGATGCGGCCACCATTACTTTTTTCCACCCCGACAAGGAAAACTTCCTGGAGTACGAACTGGCCAAGCTGGTGCACTCCCTGGATCATCCCGAGCGTCCGGTTATCGGATTGCTCAGCAGCCTTCCCATGCAGCGGGACTTCGACCCGGTCAGCCGGCAGATGCGCCAGGCATGGGTGGTCGCCGACCAGGCGGAGCAACTTTTCGAGCTTCGGACCTTGTCGCCGCAGATCAACGAAATTGCCGATGACATTGAGTTATTACTCCTGGTTCACCCCCGGAACCTGTCCGAGCAAACCTTGTATGCCATAGACCAATTCGTCATGCGTGGCGGTCGATCATTGATTTTCGTTGACCCCTTCGCCGAATCTGATCTATCCGGAATCGATCCCGACAATCCAATGTCCCCGAGGACCGTCAGACCAAGCTCGAACCTGGGCCCCCTCTTCAGTGCCTGGGGCATACGCTATAACCCGGGACAGGTGATCGCCGATGAAGAACTGGCGCTAAGCGTCACCATGGGCCCGGGCCGTCCCTCGGTAAGGCACCTGTCCTTTTTAGGCTTCGGCGAAGGACAGTTAAACCGCGAGGACATAATCACTTCCCAACTGGATGTGGTGAATGCGGCGACACCGGGATTTTTCGAGCTGGAAGATAATTCGCCGCTGGAAATGACGCCCCTGCTGCAAAGTAGTTCCCGGGCGATGCCGGTGACCGCCGACCGCTTCGATTTCATGCCCGACCCGTCTGCCCTGCGCAACGGATTCGCGCCCACCGGTCAGCGATACACCGTGGCGGCAAGGCTCACCGGCCGCCTGGCCAGCGCCTTTCCCGGCGGCCTGAAAGGCACGGACAATTCCGGTGATAGCGACAAGGCCCAACACCTGGCCGAATCCATCAGTGATGCGACCATGATCCTGGTAGCTGACACGGACTTGCTGACCGACCGATTCTGGGTACAGGTCCAGGGTTTCATGGGCCAGCGACTGGCCACGGCCTTTGCCAACAACGGCGACCTGGTGATTAATTCACTGGACAACCTTTCCGGAAGTGTGGACCTGATAAGCATCCGGGGCCGCGCGGGCTACACTCGCCCCTTCAGCAGGGTGGAATCCCTGCGTCGCGAGGCCGAGGCGCGCCTGCAAGCGAAGGAGCAGGAACTTGAGCAACAACTCGTGGTCACCGAGCAAAGCCTGAGCGAACTGCAGTCTCAACGACCGGATCAAGATGCCGTGCTTCTTAACGAGCAACAGAGCGAGGAACTGCAACGCTTTCTTGATGAAAAGGTCCGTATCCGCAAGGAATTGCGACTGGTAAGACTGGAGCTCGAACGGGAAATCGATCAACTGGGCAGCACCCTGAGATTCGTCAACATCGGGCTGATTCCCCTGCTGCTTACCCTGGCGCTAGTCTTCTGGATCGGCCTGGCCGGAAAACGGCGCAAGGATCGGTAGCCAATATGAACATCAAAAAACTCAGTGTCCTGCTCGGACTGGCTCTCGGCATACTGGCCCTGGCCTGGTGGCAGGCAGCTCAACGCAGCGCAACCGAGGGCCTGCATTCAGGGGAATTCATGCTGCCCGGTCTTCGGGAACAAATTAATGATGTCACCGGGCTGATCATCCAGCAGTCTGAAGGCGAGAGGGTGAGCATCCGCCTGAATAAGGGCCAGTGGCAACTGGAGGAGAAGCAGGGTTACCCCGCTGACGGGGGTAAAATACGAAGCGCCGTGCTGATCCTGGCCGACGCCAAAATTCTCGAGGAAAAAACCTCCAGGCCGGAGATGTATTCC
>JBFFTZ010000170.1:0-6041 GCA_041571575.1 Gammaproteobacteria bacterium
ATATTCAACGTGGCGGGCGGCCTCACCCAGGCAATTGAGCAACACCGTGCCCTTGGCGGCAGCCGCATAGGCCGCAATATGCCGGCCCTGTACCGCCAGGTTCTCCAGCAGACCGGCCAGCTGGCGGTTTGCCGTTCTCGCGCTTGATGCAAATGCGAGGTAATAGGCCAGCTCCTGCATGCCATCGCGCCGCTCCGAACCTAATGTTTCAGTCACCTGTTCGGACTGTTGCTGCCGGCGGCTGACATAAAGTCTTAAAGAGCCGCCGTGACTTTCCAGGGGCTTTAAGTCGTTAATGAAAAGCCGGTGAAGAGACAGCACATGTTGCAACGCGGTAACTGAAAAATAGCACAGGTGCTCATGATAAACCGTGTCGTAGGCGCAACCATCAACCAGGGCTTTGACATAGGGCACCTCGATAATCCAGCAGCCATCCTTGCTTAATACCTCCCCGACACCGTCGATAAAATCGTGGATATCCGCCACGTGGGCCAACACGTTATTGGAAATAACCACATCCGCCGAACGCGTTTGCGCCAGGGAGCGGGCCAGGTCACGGGTAAAAAACGCATGGATGGTCTCAATACCCCGCTCGGCGGCATGGCGAACCGGCTCCGGCGCAGGGTCCACGCCAAGCACCGGGATACCGTGCTGCTTGAAATACTGCAGCAGATAGCCGTCATTACTGGCGGTCTCCAGCACCAGGCTGCCGGCATCGAGACCGAAGCGGGAAATAATATCCAGCGCATTATCTTTACAGTGCTCCAGCCAGCTGTCAGAGCCTGAAGACAGGTAGAGGTAATCGGCGCCGAATAAGTGGCGAGGATCAAGCGTCTCGAGTATCTGCAAAAGCCCGCATTGCTCACAGAACGCCAACTCCAGCGGGTATGATCCTGGCGCTTGTCGGGGTGATGTACTGGGCGCAAGCGTTTCGGGCGACGCCAGAAAACCGTCGGATGGCGGCATCTGCCCGTAATCGAGGACCGCTGCGATGCCGGCAAAGCCGCAGCCGCGGCAGGCACTGGCTGCGCATTTGGCCGCAAATTCCGTGGTGATCGTGTCGCGCATGGTCCTGCCGTTATTCGCCCGGGGACACAACAGGAATTCGTAAGCCGTGATCCAGCAGGCCCGATGCCATCAATTGCTTCAAATGCGCGACACGCTGGTATCGCGGCCCTTCGAAGTCAGGTTGCTGCAAGCCGTGCTCGCGATAGACCCGGCCGAGGCTCTGGATGCCATCTCTCGTACTCCAACGGGGTTGCCAGTGTTCCAGGCACGACCTGGCCTTGTCGCAATTGACCCGGTAGGTCCTTTTATCGGCCTCGGCCCCGCGAGCCATGTCCAGCACCGCACCCGGCATTTCGGCCACCACCATTTCAGCCAGTTGGTTCACGCGGAAATTCTCTTCCGTTATGCCGATATTGAAAGCCTGGTTGTGAATGCGGCTCCGGGATGCGCGCAATGTGGCGATAAAGGCTTCGGAAACATCATCTACATGAACCAGCGGCCGCCATGCCAGGCCCTGGCTCTTGAGCAGAACCCTGCCTGTCGTGTGGGCCCAGGCCACAAGGTTGTTGATGACAAGGTCGAAGCGAATACGGGGTGAATAACCGTATACCGTTGCATTGCGCAGAAACGTGGGCGAAAAATTGTCACTCGCCAGTTGCCTCAGGGCCTGTTCGGCCATGACCTTGGAGCGGCCGTAAGCCGTTACCGGGTTCAGGGCGTGATCCTCGTCAACGTACTCCTCGCCGGCTGCGCCGTATGAGCTACAGGAGGAAGAAAACACAAACCGTTCAACCCCGGCCTTTCTGGCCAGCCTGGCCAGCCTGGCGGTGGCCCGGTAGTTGATCTCATCAGTCAAATGCGGGTTCAGCTCACCCAGGGGGTCGTTGGAAAGACCTGCCAGGTGAACCACGGCATCGAAACCCGCGAGTTCGTGTGGGTGCAGGTCGCGAACATCCTTCAGCAGATTTGGCACGGCTGACGGCTCCCCGCCAAAGCTGCACTTTTTATAAAAATCCGGGTCACAGCCCGTCACCTCATATCCCGCCGCCAGCAGGCGTGGCACCAGGCTGGCGCCGATATAACCCAGGTGACCGGTCACTAGTACGCGCATATGCCGGCTACCAGGTTTTCCAGGGGGCGGAATCCGTTTTCCAGAGCCGGTTTAGCAGGGCCAGGTCGCGCGGCGTATCCATGCACTGCCAGAATCCCGAGTGACGGTAGGCCATCAGTTCTCCCGCTGCGGCCAATCCCTCCATGGGCTGTTGCTCCCAATGGGTCTTGTCCCCTTCGATGAAATCGAAAATACCGGGTTCGAGAACAAAAATACCGCCATTGATCCAGCCCTCCGCCGTCTGTGGTTTCTCCGAAAACTCGCTCACCCGGTCGCCATCGAATTGCAGATGGCCGAAGCGTGCCGGGGGATGCACGGCGGTTACCGTGGCAAGCTTGCCGTGGGCACGGTGAAAGGCGAGCAGCGCCCTGATATCCACCGTCGATACGCCATCACCCCAGGCCAGCAAAAAGGTGCCGTCACCCATGTAGGGTTGCAGACGCTTGATACGCCCTCCGGTCTGGGTGCGCAGACCGGTTTCGATGAGTTCCACGCGCCAGTCCACCAGGGACTCGGTGTATCGTTGTATTTCGTTGGTATGCAGATCGATCCTCAAATCACCCTGCAATCGCGCGTAGTCGGCCATGTAACGCTTGATATCCTCACCCCTGTAACCCAGGGCAATCACGAAGTCGGACAGTCCGGCAGCATGAAAATGGCGCATGATGTGCCACAGGATGGGTGTACCCCCGATTTCAACCAGCGGCTTGGGCTTGCTGCGGGTCTCTATTCCCAGCCGTGACCCTATCCCGCCGGCCAGTATCGCCACTTTCATCGTCATTTTCGGCCGTGCCTCAGTGCTTTACCTATTTCCCGTAGCATGAGTTGAGCATTGCGGGGTCCTGTGTGGTGCCTGGCGCCAATCCACCTGGCCAGTTTAGCATAACAGCCGATGCGTTCTGAGGCGTCAAGCGGGCCGCGATGCACAGCTTTCAGGTATTCCTGCAGGCGCCGCCAGGTGGGCAATGAGAGCGTACCGGCCAGCGCCGGATCAAACCATGCGAGACGCTCGCTTTCGTCCTCGAATTTGTGGATTGAAGCCTCGGCGTGCTCACGCCGCTGAAACAGGAATTCCGGCAGCAATTCGATCTTCCCATAAAGGCTGAGCTCGGCCAGCAGGTTGCGGTCGGCGCCCACCCAGTCACCGTGCCGGATCGTGCGGAGCAGGATGTTGCGGCGCATGACACCGAACACCGCGATGCAGACATGCGGCCGGCTGATCACCTGCCAAAGACGCTGCGCTGTCTGCGGCGCATCGAAAGCAAGTTCTTCCCCGTAATACCCCTTGACCTCACCGCGGCTGCCGATGCCCTCGCTGCGGCTGTGACACAGGACCACATCCGGCCTCGTGTCGAGCACCTCGACACACTTCTCAAGGAAATCCGGGTGGCAGACATCGTCATGTGAAGCCCATTTGAAGTACTCGCCACGGGACAGTGACAGCGTGCGGTTATAGTTTCCGGCAGCGCCGATGTTGGTGCCGTTGTGATGATAGTGAATCCGCTTGTCACTGGCGGCAAACACCCGGCATATTTCGGGCGTCCGGTCGGTGGAAGCGTTATCGCAGATGATCAGTTCGAAATCGCTAAAACTCTGCCCCAGCAGGCTGTCCAGTGCGGCGGCGAGGTAGTTTTCTCCATTGAATACCGGCAGGCCAATACTCAGACGGGCTGCTTGCTCCACCATGTCTACCGCTGGTAGTCGCTTAACTGGCGCTGAAGCAGGACGGCCGATTCCAGTTGTCGAGCGATTTTGCGGTGCTCGGCCGCGAGGTCTTTTTTATCCTGCAGGTCACAGGCATCGGCCAGGCCCCGGTGGGCTGCCGCATGTCGCCTGTCCAGTTTCAGGCAGGTCTCAAAAACCTGCTCCGCGATATCGATCTGACCATCGGCGAGCAGCGCCGCGCCCAAAAAATAATGAGCCTGTGGCCGGTTCCGATCCAGCTCGATCGCCCGCAATGCTATTTCCATGGCTTCCTTGTAGCGCTTCTGACCGAGCCGCGTGGCCGCCATTCCACGGCATGATTCGGCATGTTCGTCATCCCGCTCCAGCGCCTTGGAAAAGGCCCGCTCGGCCTCATCCCAGCGTTTCATGGCCAGGTACACCTGGCCAATCTGGCTGTGCACACCCGGGCGATCGCCCTCTGACTGCTCGGCGCGAAACAGGCTCAGCAGAGCCTTATCATGATCTCCCGCAAGCAGTTGCATCTGCGCCAGCTGCATCTGTTCGTAGGGCCTCTGGTCCGGGTGATCGACCACCTGTTCCAGCAGTTCCTGCGCACCGTCAAAATCCCTGGTATTACGGCGAGCCCTCGCCAGGTGCAGGGCGATGCGATCATCACCAGGGTGCTCCTGGTGGAGAAACTCCAGCAGCTTCCTGGCCTGGTGAGGGCGTCGCGCTTCCACCGACACCATGGCCAGGTTGAAATCACGTTGACGCCTGGCGTCGGAAAAACTGTCTGCGGCATCGATCGGCCGGCCATCGAGTAAGCCGGTTTCCTGCCAACGGTTAAGCGCCGCCTGTCGTTGTGCTTCATCCAGCCTTGCAGGATCGTGGCCCCGCTCGCGCCGGTCCGACTGATCGTGGGTGGCGACACGCTGTTCATGCGGAAGCTCGGTAAATGCCTCGCGCAACACTCTTCCAGGCATATCATCAGCCACCGGAATATCCATATAACGCAGGATGGTCGGTGCAATATCCAGCAAGCCCGCGCCCTGGATGGCCGCACCGGCAGCCACGGCCGGGCCGGCCATAGCCACAATACCCTGTTCCCGGAACCACGGCGCGTTGCCGACCTGTTGAAATGCGGTGACGGGATCCTGCGGTCGCAATTGATCGCTGTGCATACCCCTTTCAGATACCAGCATAATCAATGTCTCCGGGCCGGCCTGCTCCACCAGCACGCCCAACATCAGGTCAAGGTAGCGATACACCGCCGGCAGCGTGCCCTGGTAACGCTCATAAACCGCGTCAGGCACATAGGATAGTTGTGGCGGATAGCAGGCCATGAACCGGGCGCCAAGGGTTTCCAGTATGTCATAGCGAATCGCGGACAGGTCCCAGTCATCGCCCCGGGTGAGTTCCATGGCCACCGCCTGGGTGCTGATGGTTTCCGCGAGCGCAACGGCAAGGGTGGTGAGCATCGGATCTTTTTCCGCCTCGGCCGCCTCGGCGTCAGCGACGAAAAACCCCATCTCATCCAGTGTCAGCTCGTCAGGAGAAATCCGCAGATCAGCGATGTTCTCAGCCAGTTCGGGCGGGTGCGTCGCTGCCGGTGCGGGTGGTTCCAGCCCATGTTCTGAACCTGACAGTCTGAAGAAAAGCTCACTGATACACACACCCTGGAGCGATTCCGCAGGGTAGGTTACAGGCCAATTTATGACAACACTTTGGCGCTGCCGGTTATCGGCGATATTCCAGAGCGCCAGGCATTTGCGGTCCAACCGGCTCAACGGCCTGATACCGGCATCGGGGCCTGGTAAAAGGGTGTTCAAAACGCCATGCAAATCGGCTGTGCGGCCGGTGGCGATCGATGTCCAAAGCAGCGGATCGAACTGGGGTTGCAGGGTTCTGAGGCTTCCCCTGGCGCCGCGCTCAAGCAGACGCGCCAGGTTCGGCAGGCTTCCGGAATCCAGCAGGGGATCCAGAAGCCGCCAGTCTGCCGCACTCCACCCGACCAGCAAAACCCGCCGGGTGGTGGTTACCATGTTGACGCCGTTCTAGTGTTGGCGTCTGCGACGGCGCAGGGCAGCAGCACCGATAGCCAACAGGCCCAGGGTCAGCGGAATAGCGCCGCCGACAGGTACAGGTACGCTCGTGGTTCGTTCTTCGGGGCAGGAACCTGCTTCAATCGCAGTGTCGGGGTCACTCTCAAAGCATGCTTCGATAATATTGACCCCAAGACTTCCTTCGTAGGTTTCCA
>JBFFTZ010000171.1:0-5992 GCA_041571575.1 Gammaproteobacteria bacterium
GAGCTTTTCCAGGCTCTCATGGAATCCGTCATAGCCATCGGGGATGACGGCGCCACCACGGAAGCCTTCTTCAGTTACCTCGCTCCAGCGAATGTTTGGCGACCAAAGCGACTCGAGTTTCGACCGGTCCACGCCCGGAATATAGAATACTTCGTCGTTAATTTGTCTCAGGGTCTCCTGGAAATCCTTGTCAAAAATATCTCCCTCCCTGGTCTCTACGACAATCCGCACCGTGTTCCCGAGACTTGACAGGTCATCACGGTTCTTCAGGAAGTTGGCGATATAGGGATGGGACGTCGGCACCATCTTTTCAAAACTGGCATCAGGACGGATATGAGACGCCTGGTATCCGAGAAACAGCGTCACCAGGGCGCAGATAATGATCAAGACCACCCGATTGCCAAAAATCAGGCGCTCTAAAACAGGCTCTGCATCTGAGACAGGGTGGGTCAGGTGATGTTTTGTTGCGCCTTTCATTGTTCTTCTACCTCAGCTGAACCATCAGGAGTGGCCCGGTGGATACCACCCTCGCCGACCAAAACCAGGTTTTCATCAGGATTAGCAATCACCGCACTGTACGAGCTTCGATCTTCCCTGATAACAACGCTGAATGTCTCTCCAGCATCGTCACTGGTTAGCACCGCACCTGAACGACCAACCAGCACCAGTCTGCCGCCGGGCGAGATGACTCCGCCCATGAGTGTATTCTGACTGGCTGCCGACCTTCTTTCCCAGGTTTCTCCCTTGTCGTCAGAGACAAAGATGTTTCCCCTGAGACCGAATGACAGCACGCGATCTGTTGAGCCATTGGCCATGGCAATAATGCCAAACAGTGAGCCCTCATAAGGAGACTCGAGACGAATCCAGCTAGCACCCGCGTCATCGGACCTAAACAGCATCCCCGCCTCACCAGACACGTACAGAGTATTCCCATCCGCCGACGCTATGCTGTAGTAATGATATTTGTCCAGGTTCTCCAGATCCGATGAACGAATTTTCCAGTTCTCGCCACCATCATCGGTGCTGAAGATCAATCCGTAAGCGCCAATCGCAAAGCCCGATTTTTCGTCAGCAAACCATACGTCCAGCAGGGGATTGGCCGTGCCGCCGGCCTCCACGGCGAGCATCGCATCATCCAGCGCGTATTCAGCCTCTTCGAGTTCGAACTCCAGGTCCTCGACTTCGGACTCATCTGCGGTCTCGAGCTGCTCTTGCTTCCTCTCTATTACGGCTTCTGCATAGGCGACTTCCTGCTCAGCGACCTGCAAGCCGGTAAACTGGACAGACCAGCTTGTTCCGCCGTCTGAACTATGAAGAATAGTTCCTTCATGTCCGACTGCCCAACCCATCTCAGGGCTGGGGAAATTCACTGCAGTCAAGGTAACCGATACTGGCACATCGGCCTGGGCCCAGCTGCGGCCATCATCGTCTGAATGGATGATGAAGCCTCGCTCACCTACCGCAACCAGCCGCCCGTTGGCCCTGGCGATATCCAGTAGCAAAGCACGGTCAACCCATTGGGTTTTTACGGCCGGGAGATACCTGAAGTCTGTTCGGCCCTGCTGGTCTGACTGCCCTGACACTGTTCCTGCAACGAGCAGTGACGCAACAGTCACGAGTCCACACGCCATTCTATTGATGGCCTTACTATTCAGTTGCATTTGATCCCTCACACCCGGGCCAAGTTCGTCAGCCCAAAAATAAGCGGCCCGCCGTAAAGTACGACGAGCCGCTATCTTATTACAAATGCGTCAAGCTAAACCCTGACGATTTATATTATCGTTTTCCGGCCCTGCGCAACGCTGCGGGGGTGTATTCCTTGGATGATGCCGGATAACCCCACACATAGGTGTACTCAGGAATTTCGTTTTCCAAACCGATCGTAAGATAACGACCCGAAATCAAGTCGTAACTGGTTTCAGTTGCATACCACGGTACGCTCACCTGGTAATGCATAAGGTTATGGGCTTCTTTCACGCGCCACATTTCGCCACGCCCGTCATACAGGTCAGCAATGGAAATCTGCCAGGTATCCTCGTCGACATAGAAAGTACGTTTGGCATACACGTGGCGGGCGCCGTCTTTAAGAGTCCCCTCAACAACCCATACCCTGTGCAATTCATAGCGCAGGTAATCAGGATTCATATGACCGGCTTGCAACAAATCCTTGTACTTGAGGGACTTGTCCAGCATGCCGTAAGAGTTGTAGCCAATGTACATCTCTTTCTTGCCAAGAAGCTTCCAGTCGTAACGATCTGGTGCGCCGTTATACAGATCAAGATCATCTGCAGTACGCAGGCCATCTGACGCGGTACCGGGACCGTCGTAGGCTACATCAGGAGCTCTGCGAACACGACGCTGACCGGCATTGTATACCCAGGCTGCACGAGGCTCTTTAACCTGATCAATGTTCTCATGCACGAGCAAGACACCGCCTTCAAGACGCGCCGGAGCTACGATGGCCTGCTTGTAGAAGAACAGGCGATTCGGATCAACCTTGTCCTGCATGTAGTTCGCCCAGGTAATCTGGTCATCAAACACGACAGGGCTGAAATTGCCATTAGCCTGAACCGGAATCTGGGTATAGCTGCGCTTCACGCTGCCACCACGGTAACGAAGAATGTGATTCCATATCACTTCGATGCCACTGGCAGGAATCGGGAATGGCGTATCTGACACCAGTTCCTTCAAGCCATTGCCACCCGCGGCCAATTCGGCCTTGGTCGCACCAGATTTTACCTGGTCATACACAGACTGGGGATACCCGGATGTACGGCGTGTTTCATACACGTTCATCTTGAAAGTACTGGGGTAACGTTTCAGAAGTGCGATTTGACCTGCGGAAAGATTATCAGCGTATTGCTCGTAGTTCGCCGCGGTGATCGAGAACTTCACCTGGTCACTGGCAAAGGGATCAAGCAAAGGCCCGCCCTCGACGTACCCGGCAGGCACCGATTTAATCGGGCTCCACTCGGGAATCGTACCGGCAGCGTTGCCAGCTCGTTCTGCACCCATCGGCGTCAGCTCGGGACCACCCAGTCGGTCAGCCTGTTCCTGGGAAATCGCAGCAGAGACGCCGACAGATACCATGTAAGTCGCGGCCGCGACAGCCAGCATACTTTTCTTCAATAAAGTCATTTTTGTATCCTCTAAAATCAGTAGGCTTGGCTCAGAAGCTAACGCCGAAGCTAAAGCCGGCGAAATCCCTGTCAGCACGGGTGTTGTAGTCGCCACCGGAGAAGTCCGTATAGAAGATTTCAGCCGTATAGCGCTGCAGGTAATTGGCCTTGAGTGACAATCCCAGGCTCTTGCTACCTTCGTTGAAGACACCCGCCGGGTGCCAGCCACTGACGTCATGAGAGAAACTGATGGTCGGCACCAGGTTCACACCTTTAAACACATCGTCATACTGGAACACCAGGCGTGCCCGGTAACCCCAGGACGAATCGGTGACGAACCCCTCGTCGGTGCAGTTATTCGGGTTGGGGTTCACTACGAGACCCAGGGTCGAATTTCCCTCTTCGCAGCTAATTGTGAAGCCTGAATAGACGAAGGGATCAAATGAACCCATACCAAAAGTGGGTGAGCGCCCATAACGGCGGTTTTCGGTTGCGAACGCTCCTTCGATGCCGCTAGTAGGCGGCAAACCGTCCACACCGGCCCAGCCCACTTCACCCACCAGGGCGATCTGTTGGGTGCCGAGCAGACGGTAGAAGGTCTTGATCACGGTCAACTGGGCCTGGGTGCTATCGAACTCGTCATAGCCATTGAATGTCCCACCCTGAGGCAAGCCAACCACAACTGCGGTGATCGGACTCCAGGGCGCCCGTCCCAACGCCGCCTGCAACAACTCGGTGGAATTGACCTGCACCGGCATGTCCGGGTGGAAGCTCACCTCACCCGAAACGGCCCAACCGCCCAGGTTGGTGGCCACGCTCAGACCGTAAAGCTTCTGATCTTCCGGGAACTGAGCATAGAAGGTCGGATTGCCACCGTAGGGGTCGCCAGGTATGAACGGTGCATCTACCCCACTTAAGGCCAGGTTCTGAGAGGTACGCCCGGTGTACATCGGAATCTTCCCGTGGGTATTCATGTAGTACAAACCGAATTCGGTACCACCGAGATTCTCGGCGAAATAGCGCAAGGCTATACCGTACTGACCGCCATCATCGGGTTCCACGTCAGCGTCCCGGGTAATGTAGACACCATTGGCCATGGCGTAGGCGTCAGACACAAGACTGGATACTGTGAGTATGTTACAGCCGTCGGCCGCGAAATCCGCATCAGCGTAATAGCTGCCACAGGCATCAATAATGTATTTTTCCCATTCATACTGGTAGAAAGCCTCGACGCTGATCGCGTCGCTAAGGCCCAAAGAACCATAGAGCATACCCACCGGGAGCAGGCCTTCTTTAATTTCCACACCGGGTCTGCGGAATGCGGACACGTCCACCGGGTTGATCGCGTTCAGACTGCCCTGGATGAAAGTGCTCTCACCCCAACTGACCACCTGGCGACCCAGGCGCAAATCCAGAGGCATATTGCCTAATTCGAAATTGCCGTAGACGAAAGCATCAAGAAGCCTGAAGCCCTTGTTCTTCGCGAACTCATTATAAGAATTGTCCTCGAGCGACTCATTGGGCACGTAAAAATTATTCGAGGTGCCGTGAGCACGATCGCCATTTTCCAACTCTGAGTCGTACCAGTACTTGAAGCGGACCACGCCACCAATGTTGCCTTTGCTTAGCTCGAGATCATGCACACCCTTGAGAATCATCGAGTACATATCGCCCTTGGCAAAGTTCAAATTACCGTCGTCAGTATTACTGACAGATGCCGTTCCGCCTGGCGCATTGGAACCTGCATATAAGTTGGACTGCGGATCTTCCAGGCGCCAGGATGCGCCAATAGAAATATCCGATGTGAAACTGCCGTCAAAGCCAGCTATTTCAAAATTTACCGCCTGTGCCTGCGAACTCACTCCGAGGAGCATCGCCGGCGCCAGGGCAAATCCTAATTTACTGGCCCACGATTTATTGTTTTTCATACGTAACACCCTTAATTCCCCAGTCTTGTTGTAGCTAATTCTGAGCTAGCGCGGGTCCAGCTTGGCAACCAACGCAACGCACCCCCCGCACCTGTAAAATGTCTCTGCATACAGAGACATATCCGGTGGCCTCATAGCGATTTCAATCCTATCACTGTTAACGACGGTTAGCACAACCTCAACGTAACATTAGAATGAAACCAGAATTCACGGTAAAAAACCAGATAAAGACTTTGATGCACTTGCACATTTATAGGCGCAGTCCCGTATTGCCAACCCCATGACCGGGGTTCATATATAAGGTTCACGGTGTGGGAACTGATAGTACCCATGACGAACACCACCTCAACGCCATGGGCCATCGAGACCGAATCGGTTTTGAATGAGCTCAACGTGGATTCTGCCAGGGGACTGGATCACCCCGAGGCCGGCAGACGCTTACGCATACACGGCAAGAATGAATTTGCGGAAGCCACCCGGCGGGGGCTTTGGCGAATTCTCCTGGACCAGTTTTCAAGCGTCATCACCGCCCTGCTCTGTGTCGCCGCGGTGGTAGCCTTGGCGTTCGGCGACACCGCCGAGGCGGTGGCAATCGGGGTAGTAGTCATCGTTAACTCCTCCATCGGTTTTGCCATTGAGCTACATGCCGTGCGCTCCATGCAGGCCCTGAGAGAGCTGGGGCAGGTCCCGGCGACAGTCAGGCGAGACGGACAGCTCCGACGAATCGACGCGCGGGACCTGGTGCCCGGCGACATCCTGGTCCTGGAAGGAGGAGATATTGTCAGCGCAGACGCTCGTCTTATTGAAAGCTCCCGCCTGCAAGCGAATGAGTCCTTATTGACGGGTGAGTCTGAGCCGGTCGACAAGTCCCCGAAGGTGATCCCGGAATCATCCAACCTGGTTGAGCGTAGCAATATGCTATTCAAGGGCAGCGCCCTGACTCGC
>JBFFTZ010000172.1:0-5989 GCA_041571575.1 Gammaproteobacteria bacterium
ACAAACAAGGTGATGATGAGCGTGGCGCTCGCGACAACCATGGCCGTACCGACCAGGCTGATAGTGTTGCGGGTTAGCGCAGCGAAAAAGTCTTTTGCCATGACTGGCCCCTATTACTCTACAGTTGAATTGCAAATTTGATTGGTTAACTCTTTGTTTTTAATGCAATCCTTTGCTTAACAAAGCAGCGTCACAGTCTTCCAGCGAGACCAGACTGTTTCCCTCCCTCCGTGAGGAGGGAGGGAAACCGGCCGCCATTATCGCAGTGCATCATGCACTTGTGACCTTCGTCTTATACATACCCCATACACTATCAGCATCAATGGCTCAACAACGCCCAGAAAATACCCACAGCAAGTGCCACACCTATGGAAAGTGCTGTGAATCCGAAGAAATACACCCAGACCATCTCTTCCCTGGTTGGCGGCTCGCAGAGCGCTTGTTCAAGCGTGCCGTTTTCCACCATCCGCTTGTACTCGCGCGGACGCTCTTCCTTGAACTTCTCAAGCGGCATTCTGCCCGTAAACACCACGGGATCCATGGGGAAACTTTCAGGCCTGAGATGGGTATGGAAGAAATGGAACACGAAGATGAACCCGGTGGCCAACAAGGCTTCATCGCTATGTACGATGTAGGCCGCGTTGATCGCCCATCCGGGCACGAACTGGGTAAAGAAGGCCGGGATCCACAACATCAGCCCGGACAGGCCGATGATGATAATTCCCCAGAACACGGCCAGGTAGTCAAACTTCTCCCAATACGTCCAGCGATCGCCTTCCGGACGCGGACCCAGGTACAGGAAGTAACGCATATTACTGCCAATGTCCTTGAGATCCTGCAACTGGGGAACCATTGAATCCGGGCCCCAGAAGAGATGTTTCCGCTCGCCGGTGAAAACGCGCTTGATCAGGTGAGCGAAATGGAAGAAGGCGTAACCGAAGGTGCCGATGGCCGCCGCCCTGTGCAAGAACCTGGCCGAGTCGATGCCCCCGAGGAAGTCCATTAACGACTGCGCCCACGGCGATGTATCAAATTTCAGTGGCAGGCCGGTCAACGCCAGAGTCAGGAAAGTGAGGACAATCACGATATGCATCGCAATATACAAGCCGCGGAAGCGGCGAACATACTGTCCTTCCTGCAAACTGTTGCCGTTATTGCCGTACTCGCCTCGCGCGGCGCCCACGGCCGCTCTTTGCAACCACAACAGGTCGTGAACACCAAAGAAGGCGAACACGCTGATCAACAAACCCATCATGAAGACATAAATGTAATAGACATAGGCATTGTCGGTGGGATCCGTCGGATCGTTATGCATGTCTATCTGCAGGAATGCAGCGGAGACATCTCCGTGGCACTTGCCACAGGTCGCTGCACGGTTGTCGATATGCACCGTGGAGTTAGGATCGTCGACACCCAGGTTCTTGTGAGGAGAGTGGCAATCAGCACAGGTTGCTGAAGCCACCAGGCCCAGCTTGGTGAACTTCCCGTGGAAGCCTCCCCGATAAGAGCTGTACAACTCGCCATGGCAGTCCCCGCACTGGTCAGGGAAATGCAGTCTCGGTCCACTATGGACAGGATCATCAATGGCGTGCGAGGCATGGCAGGTAATGCATACCGGACCTTCGCCCGTTCCGGCCTTCCAGGTTTCACCGTGAGCACTCTGGTCTTTCCATACTGTCAGGATGCCTTCATGGCACTGACCGCACATTTCCGGCGACTTCTCATGGGAGGTAGGCGCCTCGGGATCATGAATCGGAAGAATTTTGTGGGTTCCGTGACAGGCGCTGCATGCGGGGGCCACGTTAAGTCCCCCGATAAGCAGGCCATGACCATGAACGCTGTTCACATACCCCTGCACCAGTTCCGGCGGGTCGTCATGACACTTGCCACAGGTTCGCGGCTGGTGAATCGGACTGACGCTCGATGTCGAGGTAGAGTTGTGGCCATTCATCCCAACCACATGACCCTTGTCATGGCAGTCCTGACAACCGGGACCATCTTTGTGGACGCTCTTGTCCAGTGCCCTGACAGCCATTCGATGACATTGCGCACATATGTCGTCGCCCATCAATTCAGCAACATCGGCTGCTTTATGGCGCTTGGAAATTACGTTGGTATGGCAGTCCTGGCAGCCCAGTGACTCATGCGCCGTCGAGGTGACGGCAACATCGTCATGGCACATCGCGCAGTTTATGTTTTCAGCAGCAAAGCTTGTAGAGATTGTTGATGCCAAGGCAATCGCAACAGCAAGCGTCGCAATTGGCCTGGCAAGTATCCTTGGTGTCGTCATAATGTTTTCCGTCCAATGGTCCCGGCAAATACAATCCCTTAAAGGAATTGCTCGTCACCTCCTATGACGTAGGGTCTTCTTGTGCGAAGCAGGTCGCTAGCCAATTGATTAATAATTAGTTCAAATTTAAGAATTGGTCGCTGATGTAAATATAAATCGCGTTTTCCGTATGGAATATGCACACGGCAACCGCGACCCTGCCTCGTTCACAATGGCCGTTGTAAGACAGACAACTATCTGTAACAACTAGGGTTTTCCGAAGTAAGAGGGGGATCTGTCGCAGCGCAGCATGGCTCTGCCGGGGGTCTGTCAGGGGAGTTCCCGGGTCGAAAGAGCGCCAAGGCCTTGAAAATTCACATTACCGTGACCTGAAACACGCGGCCAGCCCGGCTGGCGAAACCGCCGGCGCCCATGGAAATTCTTTGCGAAAAGCCCTTCAAATAAAGGAGTGAGCAGATTTTAGCCACCACTTTTTTAGTTATTTCCAGTCGGTCTGCGCAAGCCAAAAACCGGCTCACCGCCCCGGACTCCGTTTACCCGCCCCGCGGACCAGCAACGGCTATGAACCCGAGCGTGCCAGGCCGGACTCCCCGCCGGCCCATCGCAGCCACTTTTCCGATGCCAGGAAAGGCCCCGCTCCGCCTGACCCAAATGGCCACTGTATCCCTGCCTCTTCATTTGCTGACTCCCCCGGTCTCGATCGCTGGAAAACACCCGGTCATTAAACCGAAGGGGTATGTCCGCAGTCCGTCAGCCCCGAGGCAGGCCAGGGGCGAATCATGGCAAATTATGGCAATGCCTTTTTGTGGAAAACCGGGCCAGCCATTGCGTGGTATGTTTTGATCCACTATGAAACGAACAATCGCCATCGTTGAAGATGAACCCGCCCTGCGGGAGAACTACGCCGACGCATTCAGGCGCCAGGGCTATCGCGTCAATACTTTCCGCGACCGGCCAGAAGCCCTGGCCGCATTCGGCTCAAGACTGCCCGACCTGGTTGTCATCGATGTAGGCCTGGGCGATGAACCGGAGGGAGGCTTCGACCTGTGCCGTGAATTGCGGGCCCGCTCACCAGAACTGCCAATCATTTTCCTTACCGCCCTGGACAGTGAACTGGATGCAATTTCCGGCCTGCGCCTGGGAGCGGATGATTACCTGACCAAGGACATCAGCCTGGCCCACCTGATTGCCAGGGTGGTTGCCCTGTTCCGCAGACTTGATGCACGACGCTCTGTCTCGGAGCAACCCCAACTGTTGCGCCAGGGCGATCTGGAAATGGACCTGGAGCGGATGAGCGCCCGTTGGCGCGAACAGCCACTGGGACTGACCCTGACGGAATTCTGGTTGGTGCATGCGCTGGCCCGGCGGCCGGGACACGTGAAAAACCGTCAGCAGCTTATGGACGCCGCCAATACCGTGCTGGACGACAGTACGGTGACCTCCCACATCAAGCGTATCAGGCGTAAATTTCAGGAGCTGGATTCCAGGTTCAACGCCATCGAAACCATGTACGGCATGGGCTACCGATGGAGCGAGGACAATATTTCCCCGTGAAACTGCGCTGGCAACTCATCCTGGTAAGCCTCTTGACCCTGGTCCTGCCATGGGCGGGTTTCCAGTACGTGGCAGAGCTGGAATCGGTGTTGCGCCAGGCAGAAGAAAACTCCCTGCATGCCAGGGCAGACCTGATTGCCAGCCGCCTGGAAGAACGAGACCGGTCACTGTACGGATCGGACGCGGTTGACGCCCAGGCATCCTACCCGGCTCACGACCTGTACACTCGCCCCCTTGCCCTTGCACCCACGCTGGACGGCTTCTCCGACGACTGGCAAGAGGCAACTTTGCCCGCTCCGTGGCACAGGAATGCCGATTCACCCGGGACCCGTTACATTGCCGGACAAGCAGGAGAATATTTCTACCTGTACCTGGATACGCCCGGCCTGGCAGAGAACATGGATGTGATCCTGGCCCTTGAAGACAAACACGGCCGGCTAAAACGATTTCGCTTCGAACCCGCGCCCCCGGGCTCCACCAGCCCGACAAGACTCGAATCCCCCGATTCGGTGGAGTGGCGAATACAGGCCAGCAGGCAGGAATCCACCCGACTCGCCCACCTCGAAATTCGTATTCCGGGCATCATGGTTGAAGGTCGCATGGGTTTTCTGGTGCGTGACGCCAGTCAGCAAGCCCTCGCAGGATCTATCAGCAATGCCCAGATGCGTCCCGGCCTGATGATCTATGGCAGTGAGGACCTGCCCGGCCTGTTGGCCCGCTATAACAGCGAAAACCAGAGAGTATCTTTAAGCGGTCCCCGGGGATGGGTGCTGGCGCGACAAGGAGAATTGGCGGCTGATCAATCCGGATCCGGGAAAGCAGAAAGGCCCATGAGCATCAACGCGAGGCTGTATCGCCTGGCCCTTGATCGCCAGTACCCCGACTACCCGCAGGATCTTTCGGATGTGGCCAGGCTCGCAGACGAGCTCACCCAATCGGGGTCGCCGGATAAACCGGTAACCCGTCTTTACGCAATGCCGGACAATGACCGCCTGATTCTCAGCCATGCCATTCCCCTGTATCACCGCGGCGAACCAGCGGGCATCCTGGTCGTGGAGCAGCTTAGTTCCAGGGTGCTTACCCTGGCCGACCAGGCCCTGAGCCGACTGGTGGGTTTGTCGCTGATGGCAACCCTGCTTGCCGCAGCTGGCCTGCTCGGCTATTCCACTTACCTTTCAATGCGTATCCGTCGACTGCGTGATGCGGCCAGCCAGGCCCTGCAGCCCGGCGGACGCCTGCGCACTGCGCTGCCCGGCACCCGTCGAAAAGATGAACTGGGGGACCTGGCCCGCAGCTTCCAGTCGATGTTGGGCGAACTGGACGAATACACTCTCTACCTGAAAAACCTGGGTGATACCCTGGCCCACGAATTACGTACTCCCATGACCGTGGTGAAATCCTCCCT
This sequence comes from Gammaproteobacteria bacterium, assembly GCA_041571575.1. Lineage (GTDB taxonomy): Bacteria > Pseudomonadota > Gammaproteobacteria > Steroidobacterales > BM003 > CAKZML01. Next base: position 5,250 of record JBFFTZ010000172.1, read on the forward strand.
GGATAACCTGGAACACGAGAACCTCCCCGACTCCGCGCGGCCATATTTACGCAGGGCAGAGGAGGGGGTTAATCGCCTGCACCGGATTCTCTCGGCCCTGCGCGAAGCTGCCCGAATCGAACAGGGAGTGCGGCATAGCGAGCACGAGACTCTGGACCTGGGGCAACTGCTTGAGATGTTGTGCAATGGATACCGTGACGCCTTTCCCGAGAGACGTTTTGAGTCGCTGACCCCTGAGGGCCCTTGCCTCATGAATGGCGCCCCGGACCTGTTGGCACAGATGATGGACAAGCTGGTGGAGAACGCGGTGGAGTTCAGTCCCGACCAGGGCCTGATCCAGATTCATCTTGAACACGCTAACGATCGCTGGCGACTGAGCGTGGCCAACGAAGGCGCGCGTCTGCCCCTGGAAGCAAGAGAAAAATTATTCGACTCACTGGTATCCCAGCGAGGCAAGCGCGACGGGAGCCCGCACCTTGGACTGGGCCTGCACGTGGTAAAACTGATTGCAGAACATCACGGGGGAAGCGTCAGCGCCGGGGACTCCCGGGCCCTCAGCGGCGCTGAATTCAGAATAGAGTTGCCGTCCCGGCAACCCGCTTAGGGCTCCTCTGGCCTGGCAGCAACTGCCCGGTCAGCACTTTACGACCACCCTCATATTAGATGAAACGGGGTGTCCCCATAGGCTAATAATCTCGATCGCGGGACAAGCATGCACGCATGCTCAACACTTCATTCAG
>JBFFTZ010000173.1:0-5945 GCA_041571575.1 Gammaproteobacteria bacterium
GAACTGCTTGACGTGCTGGCCCGTCGCCAGGTCGGCCTGCCCGGGGAAGCCCTTACTGATGCCCAGTTGAGCGACTTGCTCATGGGAACCGTGGTTTCGCCGGGCCTGGGCAGGGATCGTCCCTGTTTTGTTTATGACTTTCCGGAAGACCAGGCGGCCCTGGCCAGGATTCGACCCGGTAACCCCCCGGTGGCCGAGCGATTCGAGTTGTTTTACCGGGGTATGGAGTTGGCCAACGGCTTCCATGAATTATGTGACGCTGATGAGCAGCGGCAGCGCTTTGCCCGGGATAACCAGGTGAGGCAGGAACTGGGCTTGCCCGCGGTGCCGGCGGACGAGAATTTGTTGCGGGCCCTGGAGCAGGGTATGCCGGCTTGCGCCGGTGTAGCTATCGGTTTCGATCGCCTGGTCATGCTGGCCGCCGGGGCGGATCAGCTGTCTGATGTGCTGGCTTTCGCTATTATACGAGCCTGAGAGCCACCTTCACTTTTACGGAAGCCTGCTGCATGAGTTTTCAACTGGCACTGCCTGATTACACCGATCCGGACTTTTTCCCCCAGCTGGCCGCCCAGGCCGGCGCCTTGCTGGCGGGCGAACGTGACGAAGTCGCCAACGCAGCGAATATCTCATCGCTGTTGTTTAATGCATTGCCGGATGTTAACTGGGCAGGGTTTTATTTTCTGCGCGAGTCTCAGTTGGTACTGGGCCCCTTCCAGGGCTTGCCCGCCTGCGTGCGCATCAAGATGGGGCAGGGCGTCTGTGGCACCGCTGCCGATACCGGGCAGACCCAGTTAGTACCGGATGTGCACGCCTTTCCAGGTCACATTGCCTGTGACGCGGCCTCGCGTTCGGAGATCGTGGTGCCGCTATTTCGGGATGGCCAGGTGATGGGTGTACTGGATGTGGACAGTCCCACCCCCGGGCGCTTCACCGAGAGGGACCAGGCCGGGCTCGAAAGCCTGGCACGCTTGTTCGAAGGTTCAGTGGCTGGCTGAAGCCTTGCCCGTGGTAGCCAGCAGTTGGCCCATCTGGATCGGGCTGCCTGCCTGGAGAACTTCGAGCCAGTCGCACTTGCCCCTGGGCATGAGCAGGATCACCGTGGATCCCATGTTGAACCGCCCCATTTCCTCGCCCTGTACCAGTCGAACGGGTTTATCTCCCCGGTAGCTGGTGCGGGTCAGGATGTCGGGACCGCCGGGAGTGATTTCCCCTGCCCAGACAGTTTCGATGCTACCCACGAACATAGCACCCACCAACACCATGACCATGGGGCCATGTTCAGTCTCGAAGTGGCAGACCACGCGCTCATTGCGGGCGAACAAACCGGGCACGCCGCGCACCGTGGCCTCGTTAACGCTGAACAGCTTGCCCGGAATATAGGTCATGGTTTGCAGGTTTCCGGTCAGCGGCATATGAATCCGATGATAGTTTGACGGGGCAAGGTACAAGGTGGCGAACTCGCCGCCGAGGAATTCCGTGGCCAGTTCCTTGTCGCCGCCCAGCAGTTCGCTGACCGTGTAGTTCGTTCCCTTGGCCTGCAGTATCCGGTCGCCATGTATGTCGCCCAGTTCGCTGACTCGTCCGTCCACCGGGCTGACCAGGTTATGGGTGCCGAAGGCCACCGGCCGCGCATCGTCGTCGAGACTGCGGGTGAAAAAATCGTTAAAAGACGAATAGTCCTCGGCCTGGGTGCGCCGGGCCTCTGACAGGTCCACCTTGAACTGACCCACGAACCAGCGGATCAAAAGGTTCTTGATCCCGGGAATCTCGATCCGCATAAGCCGGTGGATGATGCGCGACAGTGCGTGCTGGGGAAGCAGGTACTGCACCGATACAAATAGCCATTCGCCGAAAGCCGAGATCTTTTTCTGGGTCATTACGCTTGCCTTGCCAGGTCTAGTGGCCGCCGCTGGAGCGAACGGGGGCCGTAATATGCAATTCACTGCCATCCGCGAATGACAGTTCAATGAGTACCTTGTCGCCTTCCGAAAGTTGCCTGCCCGGTGCTATGAGCATCATGTGGCGACCGCCGGGAACAAAGCGCAATGCCTCACCGGCGGCCAGGACCAGGGTTGTTTCCTGACGCATGCGACTGACACCGTCCTCTACCACTGAATTATGGAATTCCACGGCAGCGAAATCCGGACTGCTGGCGCCGGTGAGGGTCATATCGGTGGAAGAGGGATTATGCAGGATCATGTAGCCGGCCAGCATGCCCATGCCCGGCGGCGGTTCTCGCACCCAGGGGTCCTCGGCATAAGGAGGCTGGGAGGATTTTGCGCATCCTGCGGCAGCAATAAGAATCAAGAAGAAGATGGATAGAAAATGTTTCATGACTGCTCGTCCATGAACTCGACAATTTTGCGGTAGTCCCCCGAGACGCCTTCAACGGTATGGGGCGCCGAGATAATCGCGTTCAGTTCAGCGCCGGGGTTAAGCATGAGAATCGCTGCACTGTGATCCATGCTGTAGCCACCCTGGTCCAGGGGAACTTTCTGGAACGCCACCCCCAGCTGGGCGGCAAGAGCCTCAATTTGGGCCAGTTCGCCGGTCAGGCCGATCATATTCTTGTCGAAGTGTTCCACGTAGCCCTTTATTACCGAAGGCACGTCCCTCTCGGGGTCCACGGTGACAAAAACCAGTTGCGGCCGCTGGGCCTCGGGAAGGTCCGAAAGGCTCCGGGCAACCTGGCCCAGGATGGTCAGGGTGGTAGGACACACATCCGGGCAGTGGGTGAAGCCAAAAAATACCAGGCTCCAGCGACCCTGTAGTTGCTGGATGCGGAACTCATTGCCCAGCGTGTCCTGCAACCGGACGTCTGCAATGGGACGCGCGGTCCGAAGCAGTGTGGCATTGGTTTCAGGCGGCACCGCAGGCGCAGACATCCGCAACTGCAGCCAGAGGCCGGCAACCACCGCCAGCGTGGCCAGTCCGATTATCATTAGAATTCGTTGAAGTCCCATGTGTATCCCTGTTGGGTTCGGGCGAGGCCCAGGGTGTGATCAGGCCGTTAATTATCGCACAGCTCGTACAGTTGGGGCGGTGTTTGGGTATCATGGCGCGATGATTATTAGTTTGGTATCCCCCCATGGGTAATGACAGCGACGCTACACGGACGGAAATCACAGTAGAGGAGCTCGTGCGGGTAGTCGCGCTGGAACTGGAAAAATCAGGGGTGTTCTTCGGCCACGGGACCGATAACCCCCTGGATGAGGCGGCAATGCTGGTTTTCCATGTGATGGAGCTGGACCACGCCCAGGCTGATCTGAGTTATTCCCTGGAAGTGCCCGACGACAAGCGCCGGCGTGTGGAGCAATTGCTGGCCAGGCGGATCGGTGAGCGTATTCCGGCAGCCTACCTTACTGGTGAGGCATGGTTTTGCGGGCTGGATTTCTACGTGGACGAAAGAGTCCTGGTGCCTCGTTCGCCCATCGCCGAGTTAATCCAGGATGAGTTTTCGCCCTGGATTGATCCGGAGCGCATCCACCATGTGCTGGATCTGTGTACCGGCAGCGGTTGCATCGGTATCGCCGTGGCGGCCGCTTTTCCCGAGGCCACTGTGGATCTTGCGGATTTGTCGGAAGCGGCCGCTGAGGTGGCCCGGATCAACGTTGCAAGACACGGTGTGGGCAGCCGGGTAAGCGTATATCAAGGTGATTTGTTCGGCGCCGTGCGCGGGCATCGCTATGATGTGATTGTTTCCAATCCACCCTACGTGGCGGAAGATGAGTTTCGCTCCTTGCCTGATGAATACAACAAGGAGCCTGGCATGGGCCTGGTGGCCGGGGAGGATGGGCTGGACCTGGTCAGGACTATCCTGGCCGAGGCGGCAGATTTCCTGGAGCCAGGTGGCATACTGGTGGTGGAAGTTGGCTCGGCGGAACAGGCGCTGGAGCAGGCTTTCCCGGACGTGCCATTTACCTGGCTGGAATTCGAGTACGGCGGCTCAGGGGTTTTCACCCTGAATCGGGAAGAATTGTTGGCCCACCGGGGTCAGTTTGAGCGAGCGAGCAGGGAGCCTGGTCATGTCCGGTAATACAATGGGCAAACTTTTTACTGTCACCACCTTTGGCGAAAGCCATGGCAAGGCGATAGGTTGTATCGTCGACGGTTGTCCCCCGGGCATGGAGCTGTCCGAGGAAGATATCCAGGCCGACCTTGAACGGCGGCGCACCGGCAAGTCCCGGTTCGTCAGCCAGCGCAAGGAACCGGACCAGGTGAAAATCCTGTCGGGTGTTTATGAAGGGCGCACCACGGGCACCCCTATCGGCTTGTTGATTGAAAACGTGGATGCCAAGTCCAGGGACTACAGCAAGATCCTGGATCGCTTCCGCCCGGGTCACGCCGACTACACCTACCTGATGAAATACGGTCTTCGGGATCCACGGGGGGGAGGCCGCTCCTCGGCCCGGGAAACCGCCATGCGGGTGGCGGCGGGGGCCATCGCTCGAAAGTACCTGGAAGAAAACGCGGGCATTCGTGTTTATGGTTACCTTGCCCAGTTGGGTCCCATCGTCCTGGATCCGGTGGCCCTGGAAACCGTGGATGACAATCCCTTCTTTTGCCCGGATCCGTCCAGGGTGGAGGAACTGGAGGAGTACATGAAGCGCCTTTCCAAGGAAGGCGACTCCATCGGCGCCCGGGTCAATGTGGTGGCCACCGGCGTGCCGCCGGGATTGGGTGAGCCGGTCTTCGATCGCCTGGAAGCGGATATCGCCCATGCCATGATGAGCATCAATGCGGTCAAGGGTGTGGAAATCGGCGCCGGCTTCGCCTGCGTTGAACAACGGGGTACCGAGCACCGGGACCCGATCAGTCCCGATGGCTTCCTGAGTAATCACGCGGGGGGTGTGCTGGGCGGAATTTCCTCCGGCCAGGATGTGACCGTGAGTATCGCCCTCAAGCCTACCTCAAGTCTGCGTATTCCCGGCCAGACCGTGGATATCCAGGGCAATGCCGTGGAGGTGGTGACCACCGGTCGGCATGATCCCTGTGTCGGCATCCGCGCAACCCCGATTGCCGAGGCAAAGCTTGTGCTGGTGTTGATGGATCACCTTTTGCGTCACCGTGCCCAGAACGCCGGGGTGCAGCCGCCTATGGCCCCGATCGCCGGTTCTGTCACGGAACAGGGATAGGCTGCAAACTGGGAACTGCCGTGCCATCGATGCGTGAACAACTGGGCCTGGCCCCGGTTTACCTGTTCTATTTTGGAGCCCTGGGTATCCTGATACCTTTCTGGGCTCCCTATCTGCGTGACCTGGGCCTGGACCCGGTTCAGATCGGACAGATCATGGCCGTCTACCTGGCATGGCGGCTCATTGCCCCCACTGCCTGGGGCTGGATGGCGGACCACAGTGGCCGGCGCATGCTGCTGGTGCGGCTTGCGGCCATTGCCTCGGCGGTTGCGTTTGCATTGCTTTCCCGCCGTACTGATTACGGCGGGCTGCTGGTATTCATGTCCCTGTTTGCCATTTTCTGGACGGCCCTGATTCCGCAATATGAGGCCAACACCTTGTCGGTGCTGGGGCCGAGGATTGCCTCCTACGGACGTATACGCCTGTGGGGTTCCGTCGGCTTTATCCTGGCGGTGGTGGCGGGTGGCTGGTGGTTTGACTTGAATGGGCTGGATTCGGTGCCCACCATAGCGGCTGCCTTGATCGGCCTGGTCGCCCTGAGCAGTTTCCTGACGCCATCGGGACCCCAGGTTCCTGAGGAGCCCGATCAGTTGCCCCTGGGCAGGATCCTTCGCCAGCCCAGGGTGATCGCGTTGTTGTTGGTGGCCCTGTTGGTCCAGGCAGCCTTCGGGCCTTATTACGTTTTTTTTACGGTGTACCTGGAAGAGCTGGGATACGCTCGCACGACCATAGGCATTCTTTGGGCTCTCGGGGTGGCTGCGGAGATAGCCGTATTCCTTTATAGTCCGTGGTTGTTCAGGGTGTTCAGTC
>JBFFTZ010000174.1:0-5900 GCA_041571575.1 Gammaproteobacteria bacterium
ACCAGTTCACGCAGGCGCATTACACGATCCCACTGAACTGCCGCCTTATGATCGCCGGGCTCGGGAATCTTGTGCCAGGTAGCCATAAGCACAGACTCTTCGCGATCGCCCGGAAGATCCTGCCAGATCTCTTCTGAAGTAAATGCCAGCACCGGGGCCAACCAGCGCACCATGGCCTCGGCAATGTGGTACATCGCTGTCTGGGCTGAGCGGCGCGCCATTGAATCAGCGGCCGTGGTGTACAGCCTGTCCTTGATCACGTCCAGGTAGAAACTGCCCATGTCCAGCACGCAGAAATTATGTACCCGCTGGTAAATGCTGTGGAACTCATAGGACCGGTACTCGGCAACCACCTGGCCCTGCAACTCCTTGCAGCGCTCCAGTGCCCAGGCATCCATTGCCAGCAATTGCTCGGGCGCGACACTGTGTTGCGCCGGATCAAATCCATGCAGGTTACCAAGCAGAAAACGCGCGGTGTTTCGAATGCGGCGATACGAGTCCGCCACCCGCTTGAGAATCTCGTCCGAGACATTCATCTCGCCACGATAATCCGTGGCAGACACCCACAGGCGCAGGATGTCGGCACCCAGGCTGTTAACAACCTTCTGGGGCGCCACGACATTTCCCACCGACTTGGACATCTTGCGTCCGTTCTCATCCACGGTAAAACCATGAGTCAGGACGCCGCGATACGGCGGACGGCGGTACATGGCAACCGAGGTCAACAAGGAACTCTGGAACCAGCCACGATGCTGATCCGATCCTTCCAGATACAGGTCCGCCGGCGACGCCAGGTCCTTGCGATAGGCCGACACGCAGTGATGCACCATGCCCGAGTCAACCCAGACATCCATGATGTCGTTGACCTTTTCGTAATCGGCCGCATCCTCGCCTAACAGGCTTGCAGGATCCAATTCAAACCAGGCATCAATACCGTCTTTTTCTACCAGACCGGCAACCTGCTCGATCAACTCCTGGGTACGGGGATGCAATTCACCGGTTTGAATGTGCACGAACAACGGAATCGGCACACCCCAGGTTCGCTGGCGGGAAATACACCAGTCGGGACGGCCTTCCACCATGCCCTGGATTCTCTGGCGTCCCCAGCTCGGAGTGAATTCAACCTGGTCAATGGCTGCCAATGCATCTTTTCGCAGGTTCGCCTGGTCCATGCTGATGAACCACTGGGGCGTGGCACGAAAAATTACCGGGCTCTTGTGTCGCCAGCAATGAGGGTAGCTGTGACGCAGCGGCGCGTGATGCAATAGCGCTCCATGTTCACCCAGCACTTCCAGCACATGGGGGTTCGCCTTGTGTACCTGCTCGCCTTCAAAATATTCGGTGCCGCCAACAAAGCAGCCATCAGGGCCTACCGGGTTTTCAACCGCCAATCCGTATTTCACACCCACCGCAAAATCTTCCTGGCCGTGACCGGGAGCCGTGTGCACGGCGCCCGTACCTGACTCCAGGGTGACATGATCACCCAGGATGACCGGCACGCTGCGCTCATGGAACGGGTGACGAAGCAGTACCCCCTCCAACTCGGCTCCGGTGATGGTTCCCAGTCGGGTAAAGTCTTCGACTTCCGCCCTTGCCAGCACACTTTCAAGCAGCTCGTCAGCAACCAGGAATTGTTCAGCGCCCTGGTCGGTCTTCACCTGCGCCAGCACGTAACGAATTTCCGGATGCAGGGCCACCGCCTGGTTGGCGGGCAGAGTCCATGGCGTGGTGGTCCAGATTATGATCGAGACATCGCCCTCGCCCCTGGACTCAACCGGGAACTTGTCCAGAACCGCCTGGGCATCTTCTGCCTTGAACCGCACGTCAATACTCGGTGAGGTCTTGTCCTGGTATTCCACCTCGGCCTCGGCCAGGGCGGAACGACAATCCAGACACCAGTGCACGGGCTTGTAACCCTTGTACAAATGACCGTTGTCGATGATCTTGCCAAATGCCCGAAGCTGCTCAGCCTCAAATCCGGGATTCATCGTCAGGTAAGGATTCTCCCAGTCACCCAGGATACCCAGGCGCTTGAAGTCACTGCGCTGCCCGGCCACCTGCTTGGCGGCATATTCCCGACAGGCGCGGCGGAAGCCTCGGGCGTCGAGCTTGTTTCCAACCCGTCCGTACTTCTTCTCGACCACCAATTCAATCGGAAGGCCGTGACAATCCCAGCCGGGCACGTAGGGCGCATCGTATCCGTCCAGGCCGCGGCTACGCACCACGATGTCCTTGAGCACCTTGTTTACCGCGTGGCCGATGTGAATATCACCATTGGCATAGGGAGGTCCGTCCATCAGCACAAACCGTGGGCGGCCCTGGCTATGCTCCCTGATCCGCTCGTAGCGGCCCGATTCTTCCCACTGCTTCAGCATTCCCGGCTCACGGTTGGCCAGGTTTGCCTTCATGGGGAACCCAGTCTTGGGAAGGTTCAGCGTATCCTTGTAATCCACACCCGATCTCTCTTTGTTGCCACTCATGCGCCACGCCCGGAGAGTATCTCACGGGCCGCCTTCAGGTCACGGTGCATCTGCTCTGTCATCAGCTGCACATTTTCAAACCGGTGCTCGTCACGCAGCTTCGCAACGAACTCCACCTCCAGGTGACGACCATAGATGTCACCCTCGAAATCAAGCAAATGCGCCTCCAGCAGGGCGCGCTTGCCATTAACAGTCGGACGGGTGCCCAGGTTGGCCACCGCCGGCCAGGGCTTGTCATTCACCCCTGACACCGTCACCGCAAACACCCCGGTCATGGGCAAAACCCGCCGGCTTGGCAATATATTCGCGGTGGGGAACCCCAGTGTCCTGCCAAGGCGATCCCCCGGCACGACCCTCCCACACATGCTGTACGGACGGCCCAGCAATCGGGTAGCCAGGTCCAGCTCACCTCTTTCAAGCGCATGACGAATCCGGGAACTGCTCACCCGCTCCCCTTCGAAGAGAAAACTGGGCGTGTCCTGGACGCTGAAACCGTGCTTGAGTCCGGCAGCCTTCAGAGATGCAAAATCCCCCGAGCGCCTGTAGCCATAGCGAAAATCATCGCCAGCCACCAGGTGGCGCACGCCAAGACCCTGGACCAGGATGCGCTCCACGAATGCCTCCGGAGACAATTCCGAGAACGCGCGGTCAAACCTCAGGCACAGAAAGCGCTCCACCCCGGTTCCGGCCAGGGCATTATATTTTTCCCGAAAACGGGTCAGCCTTGCGGGCGCCCTCTCGGCAGCGAAAAATTCCTGGGGCGTGGGCTCAAAGGCCATTACCGCAGACGGCAGCCCCAGTTGCTTCCCCACCTCAATGATCGAATCCAGCACAGCCTGATGCCCCAGGTGAACCCCGTCGTAGTTGCCGATAGTGGCAACACAGCCACGGTGCCGCGGCCGGAGGTTGTGGACCCCCCTGATCAATTCCATGGGAACGCGCTCGAAAACCGGCGATTATAAGGGCAGCGGCTCATGAATGCATATGCAGGTGACGGGGCCTGACACCGGTTAGCCACAGGGCAAGCAGGTAGGTGGCCGCACCCGCCACAATCAATATAGTCAGATTCGCGACCCTCTCAAGAGCATGCCACTGCATCCACATCTCAGACGACGGCAGCAGATACTGCAGGACCAGCACCATAGCCACATTCCCGACGCCCAGCATCAGCAACCAACGGCCCCAGCCAGGCGCCAGGCGCAGCACGTCCGCACGGCGCAAACCGCGGAACAGCAAGAATGCATTCAGCAGGGCCGCCACACCGGTGGCAAAGGCCAGCCCCGCATGGGGTGCCGGATAGTCCCAACGGGTCAGCACGATGACCAGGAAGATGTTCAGGGACGCGTTGGTCACCAGGGCGATCACACCAAAACGCACCGGGGTGCGGGTATCCTGGCGGGCAAAATACCCGGGGGCCAGCACTTTCACCAGAGAGAACCCCATCAGGCCCAGGGCAAAGGCCTGCAGACTCAATTCCGCCATGGCCACATCCCTTGCGTCGAATGCCCCGCCGAAAAATACCGTCACCAGGATCGGCCCGGCCAACACGAACAGGCCCACCGCCGCGGGCACCGCGATCATCAGGGTCAGGCGCAGGGCCCAGTCCAGGGTGGCGGAGAAGTTCTTGCTTTCGTCCCGGGCATGATTACGCGACAGCCCGGGAAGTATCACCGTAGCCAGGGCTATGCCGAAAACCCCCAGGGGAAACTCCATCATACGATCGGAATAGTACAACCAGCTGATGCTGCCTGCCTGGAGGAATGAGGCGATCAGCGTATCCAGCAGGATGTTGATCTGGGCAACCGAGGAACCAAAGATGGCGGGCAGCATGAGCTTGCCTATTCGCCGCACGCCCTCAAGCTTCGGCTGCCAGCGTGGCCGAACCAGGAGTCCCATACGCGCCAGGAAGGGAATCTGAAATGCTAGCTGGGCAGCACCGGCGAGAAACACCCCCACTGCCAGCCCCAGGCCGGGCACAGGCAGCAACGGGACTATCCAGATAGCCGAGGCGATCATCACCAGGTTCAGCAATACCGGCGTGAAGGCGGGCACAGCAAAGCGGCCAAAGGTATTGAGTATGGAACCGGCAAGCCCTGTCAGGGAGATGAACAGGATGTAGGGAAAAGTGAAGCGCAGCATCTGCACGGCCAGGTCGTAACGATCACCCTCGCCATGAAAGCCCGGGGCAAACACCATGATCATAACCGGGGCGGCTACCACGCCGATCGCCGTGACTACCAGGAGCGCCAGCCCCAGGGTGCCCGAAACGCCGGCAATCAACTGCTTCAGTTCCTGCTCATCCCGATTGGCCCTGTATTCCCCGATGACCGGGACAAAGGCCTGGGAGAATGCGCCCTCAGCGAAAAAGCGCCTTAACAGGTTGGGGATTTTGAATGCCACGAAAAAGGCATCCATGATGGGGCTGGCTCCGAACAGGCGCGAATACACCATATCCCGTGCAAGACCCATGATCCGGGACACGAGTGTCATACCTCCCACGACGGAGGTGGATTTAAGCAAACGGAAACTCATGAAGCGCTCAACCGAAACCGGCCAACCCAAAGCTGCGGACCCAAAACAGCTGCCATGTTAGCGTGAATAGGCGGTTGATGGCAGACGCAGGAGCTTTTCAATCAGCTTGCTGTGCTCCGGCGACTTTGCAGCACGCTCACGACCTGGGAAATGCTCAATCCGCGGCTGACCAGCAGGACCAGCAGGTGATAAAGCAGATCGGCACTTTCATCCAGCAACTCAGCCTCGCCACCGGAGACTCCGGCCAGGGCGACTTCCACCCCCTCCTCACCGACTTTCTGGGCAATCCGCTTCACCCCGGTCTGAAGTAATTTCGCGGTGTAGCTGCTTTGAGGGTCCGCACTGGCCCTTTCCTTGAGCACCTTCTCCAGTCCATAGAGGAAGTTGCCGCCGCCGGGGATATCATCTTCCCCGTCAAAGCAGGTCCGGGTGCCCAGGTGGCAAACAGGACCCGTTGGGTTCACCCTCACCAACAAGGTGTCCGAATCACAATCCGGGGCAATACTCACCAGCTCAAGCAGGTTGCCCGAGGTCTCCCCTTTGAGCCACAACTCCTGGCGACTGCGACTGTAAAACACAACCAGCTTGTCCTTGAGCGTCAGGGCCAGGGCTTCTTCGTTCATGTATGCCAGCATCAAGACTTCGCCGGTCCGGGCATCCTGCACTATGGCTGGCAACAGGCCCTCGCCCTTGTCCCAATCCAATCCTTTTTCCCATTCCGGTTTCATTGTCTTACCTGCACTTTATTTGCCTTCAAATACCGCTTCAGATCCGGCAATCGAATACTGCCCGAATGAAACACCGTGGCTGCCAGGGCGCCGTCAACCCGGGCATCCGTGAACACCTGGAGGAAATGTTCCTGGCTTCCCGCCCCGCCAGATGCCACCA
>JBFFTZ010000175.1:0-5881 GCA_041571575.1 Gammaproteobacteria bacterium
CCCTGAAAGGGGAAGAAGAGCCCAGCCTGGTATTCCCCAATCTCGGCGACTGGGGATACATAAAGGTTCAGCTGGACCCGGTGTCCCTGCACACCCTCAACGCCCATCTTCGCCTGTTCGAGGATCCGTTCCTGAAATCCATGTTGTGGCAGACCCTGTGGGATATGGCTCGGGACGCGACCCTTCCTCTGAACGAATACGCGGAGTTGCTGCGCAATCACCTGCCGGGTGAACAGGACAGGCGAATTGTCAGCCAGGTCACCGCCACAGCGATCGAAACCCTGAATATATTGTTCCGACTGCAACCCTACTCCGCCAAGGCGCTGGAGCAATACGGCAATTACCTGGAAAGCATGGCCTGGCAGCAGGTCAATTCCAGTGAGAAGGGCAGTGACCTGCAAAAACTCTGGCTGGACACCTACGCTTCAATGGCCCACACAGAACGCGGCCTGACCCAGTTGCAGGAACTTCTTAATGAGCGGGTACACCGCAATATTGATGTCGGCCAGGATCGGCGCTGGCAAATTGTGGCCCGGTTAAACGAATTCGATTTTGAGGATGCCGAGGAAATTGCGGAACTCGAGTCATCCAACGACGGTTCCGATGCGGGACAACGCATGTTTATTGCCACGCTGGCCGGACGGCCCGACATGGAAATGAAGCTGGAATGGCTTGACGAAATACAGCAGAAGACAAGTCCTTTGCCACTGGCCAGGAAGCGGGCGGCCATGCACCGGCTGTTCCCGGCACATCAACAAAATCTGCACAGCCAGCTGGCAGAAGACATCCTGGCGTCATTACCAAGGGTGAGTGAAGCCGCTTCGGATTCCCTGATGTCTTCTTACTCGATGTTGATACCGGTATTCGCCACAGCACGGTGTAACGAACAACTCGAAAAGGGCATCGCCAATTCAAGTGGATTGCATCCAATACTGGCGAAGCGGCTCAGGGTTGCCAAACAGGAAAACGCCCGCCTGATCGCCATCGGAAAGGTGCTGGAAAAAAGCCTGGAGCAGGCCGGAGACTAAGCCTCCAGGCTAGGTCTCTACCATCTGGTGAAATTCCTCCACCGCGTCCTCGGCCACCCCCGGGCGGTGGAACTGCGCGATGTGCACCAGCGCATCCCCTTCGTGTACCGGTGGCAGTCGGGTGTGACCAATAATCAGACCGTTAACATTCGCCTCAACCATCACCTCGTCAGTGCCAAACGGATCGGCAATCACGCCTATTGCCTGACCCTTGTGTACGCGATCTCCCAGGTCCTTGGTGGGCCTGAATACGCCACTGATCGGCGCTCTTACCCATGCTGAACGCCTCGCCAGGACCGGGTCCGTAGGCTTTCCCTTGCCACGAGGAGTCCTGCGCAACATGCCAATTTCTCGCATTACACTCAATACGCCCCTGACGCCGCCACGGATACACGCCTCATCAAAACGCAGCGCCTCTCCGGCCTCGTACAGCAGCGTAGGCACGCCTTTTTCCGCGGCACACTGTCTCAGGGATCCATCCCGAATATCCGAATTAATCATCACCGGAACACCGAAGGCATTGGCCAGCCTTAGGGTGGTTTCATCCTCCAGGTTAGCCCGAATCTGCGGCAGGTTTGCCCTGTGGATTGCGCCGGTGTGCAAGTCTATGCCGTAGTTCGACCGTTCAATAATTTCCCTGGCAAACAAGTTCGCCAGCCTGGATGCTCCCGAGCCGCTCTCACTTCCCGGGAACGACCGGTTCAAGTCGCGCCGGTCAGGCAGGTAACGGGACAGGTGCAGAAAACCAAACACGTTCACCACCGGAACCGCCAGCAACGTGCCCTTCATGGACTTGAGCAGGGAAAGCTTCAATAACCGGCGTATAACTTCCACGCCGTTTATCTCGTCTCCATGGATAGCAGCACTGACGAACAGGGTCGGGCCCGGGGTGTTCCCATGCAACACATGCACCGGCAACGCCAGAGGTGTGTGGGTATACAAGCCAGGGACTGGCAAGTCTATGCAGGTCCGCTGGCCAGGCTTAACAAGCTGGTCGCCTATGGCGAACGGTTTGGTCTTCGGCATTTATCCTTTGCCCCGCGTGCGTGTATTGCCCTTCTTGGCGTTCTTCTCGATGTGTTCAATAATCATGCCCGCCACGTCTTTCTCGGTGGTTCTCTCGATTCCTTCCAGCCCCGGAGAGGAATTAACTTCCAGCACAACAGGGCCGTGGTTGGAGCGAATGATGTCCACACCGGCCACGTTAAGGCCCATGATCTTTGCCGACCGTATGGCGGTAGCCCGTTCTTCAGGGGTGATGCGAATCAGCTTCGAGGTACCACCCCGGTGCAGGTTTGAACGGAACTCACCTTCCTTGCCCTGACGCTTCATGGCGGCAACCACCTTCTCTCCAATGACAAGGCAGCGAATATCTGAACCCCCGGACTCGGAAATAAATTCCTGCACCAGGAAATTCGCGTTCAGGCCCCGGAAAGCCTCAATTACGCTCTCGGCCGCCTTGCGGGTCTCGGCGAGGACCACGCCAATGCCCTGGGTTCCTTCGAGCAGCTTGATCACCACCGGAGCGCCGCCTGCGATCGACAACAGGTCCTGGGTATCATCCGGCGAGTGGGCAAAACCGGTAATCGGCAGACCCACACCCTTTCTCGACAGCAACTGCAGGGAACGCAACTTGTCCCGCGAACGGGAAATCGCCACAGATTCGTTCAACGGGTAAACCCCCATCATTTCGAACTGACGCAACACTGCCGTTCCGTAAAATGTGATCGAGGCGCCGATTCGGGGAATCACCGCATCCACATCTTCCAGCACTTCACCCCTGTAATGAACAGAGGGCTTGTGACTGGCAATATTCATGTAACAGCGCTGGTGATCCACTACACGCATCTCGTGGCCCCGTGCCTGACCCGCTTCCACCAGTCGGTTGGTGGAATACAGTTTCTTGTTTCGCGACAAGATGACAATTTTCATTTTCAGGACCCCCTAGAGCTTCTTCGAGTAACTGCGGGCGAGTAACTTGCCCTGGCAAAACGATTCACCCGGTTCGACTACGGCATAGCCGTGCAGGGCGGTACGTCCGAGCAACATCGGGAAAAGCATGTTGTCACGCCTGGTCAGATTCAGCTCAATCTGCCAGCGCCGGCCTCCAAGCAAGACTTCGGTCTGGATAAAGATACGCGACTGGGTGTGACCACCTGAATCAGTCACGTTCCGCCGATCCAGTACGGGTGCGGTGCAGTTGAACACCACTTCAGGATGTTTACGCAATGGCTGGACAACAAAGCGCACCCACTCGGCGTCTTCTTGCATGAAGGTTTCCATGCCGGAAACATGCAGGCACGATGTCCTGGCCCCGGTATCAACCTTGGCCTTAATCGCTGGAATCCCAAGTCCGGGCAGACTCAGCCACTCGCGCCAGCCTACCCTTAGTGGCTGAGAATTTCCTTCACTTTCCATATTGGTCTTTCCCGATGCGAAAAAAAAGCCCGGCTTAGGCCGGGCTCTTTCGAGAAACTCCGTGCTCAAGCGTCAGATATCATAATCATAATTGTCTTCGGATAGAGCAATCTTCAGGCGGCGCTCTTCCATGTATTCTTCCACAGATTTCCAGGGACTGGATTTTCGGGCTCCAGCAAGCGGCTTTGCCACTACCTTGTCTTGCTCGATCTCCTCAATTTCCCGGTCGTCCTCAAACTCGTCATCTTCGAAGTCTTCAATGCGATCGTCAATCACTGCTCCATTCCTCCAAAGCACTGCCCGAACTGCCCAATCCGGCGCTCGGCGGCGAGGAATATAGCCAAGTTTCCGGGGAAGGCAAGAAAAACTTTCTCTGCCAGCCCCCGGGGCCCCGGCCGCTACTCCGAACTGTGCTTCCGGGCTGGTAATCCGGGCCTCCCGTCCCCATTATCCATAAACATATGGACACCTGGCCCGAAGGATATATCGAGCTGCTGAGGCGCAGAGACAGCGCCTACTGCAATGAGCGCAACCTGGTACTCCGGGCGTTGGGCGTGGACGCTCATGTCCTGTATGACTCGGGGGTGTATGTCCTGGTGGTGCCCCAGGAGCACGCGCTGCGCTCGGCGGCTGAACTCAGTCAATATGACGCCGAGGACAAGACGCCTCCGGCAAAACTCACCCCCCTTCCACTCAGGGGTTCAGGTCTGGCCGGTCTGGGAGGATACATAACCTGCCTACTGCTGGTGGCAATCTTCCAGAATCAGCATGCCCTCTCACATGACTGGCTCGCAATCGGTGCGCTGGATGTGGCCCGGGTTCACCAGGGTGAATGGTGGCGCCTGGTTACAGCCCTGACCCTGCACCTGGATACCGCCCACCTGATGGGCAATTTGGTGGTCGGGGGCATATTCGGCTTTTTTCTCGGGCGCCTGCTGGGAGACGGGATGGCCTGGTTCTGCATAGTGCTTGCCGCCGTCACAGGCAATGCGATGGACGCCGTGGTTCAGCAAAGCTACTTTTCAGCGGCCGGCGCCTCCACCGCGGTATTCGCTGCCCTGGGGCTTTTGTGTGGGTACAGCTGGCGCATGCGCAATTCCAGCCAACTTCGCTGGGCAGCTCGCTGGGCTCCCCTGGTCGGAGGGGTCGTGCTCCTGGCATGGCTGGGCACCGGTGATGAACATACCGACGTGGTCGCCCACCTCACAGGATTCATTGCAGGTACCATCCTTGGCACGGCGCTACCGATGATACGGGTGGCGCAGCGCGCTGGCCCTCGCAGCCAACTGACCCTGGGTGCTCTTGCCATCGCCATCGTCACGGCAGCCTGGCTTGTCGCCCTGGCAGGGTCCTGAACAATTCCTTATGCACTGGTAGGCTATTCCAACAATGCGTAAACGGATCTCACTTGTAGCGAAAATTAGTGCCGGGCTGCTCCTCACACTGCTGCTGGTTTGCGCAAGTTTCCTTGCATACCTTGAATTTGCCGACCTGGGCAACCGACTTACGCTGGTCGAATCCCTGGCAAGCCGCGCGATTGGTAGGGAAGTAAAAATTGATGGCCCTTTGACTCTGGACCTGGGTCGGACGGTGGAAATCATGGCAGGGCGGGTTCGCCTGGGTAACGCACCATGGTCCCCGGAACCGAGCATGCTGGACATTCGCGACATTCACCTGGTGATTGAAACCCGCTCATTGTTCAGCGGCCCACTGCACTTTTCACGCATTGTAATTCCTCAAGCCACCATCATCGTTCACCGGGACGCCGACCAGGGGCTGAACTGGTTGCTGACACCGGAAACCCGAAAGGAGGAGGTTGCGCAACCCGTACCGGGAGAACCTGTGCTGCCGGTTGTTGTAGGTCACCTGGATGCGCAGCAAGTCAGCATGCTCTTTCGCGGACCCAATCTGAAAGCCGATGTGCCCATGATTATCGGGCAGTTCTCCATCATTGAAAGTGAGCTGGGAAACCTGGACATCACCGCCAGTGGAATGCTGTCCAACAAGCCATGGAATCTCGAGGGGGATCTGGGCAGCGTGGCCAGCCTGGTAACCGGCAAGCAAATACAGGCAGCGCTGCAAGTGAATTTCAGTTTCTCGCAGCTTGCCCTGAACGCCAGTGCGGAAAACCTGGCTGGTTTAGAGAATGTCGAAGTCGGTCTTGAATTTGATGGACAAGACCTGTTGCAAATTACCGAGTTGCTGGAGCTGCCCGAGATCGCCCGTGGTGACTTTCACTTAAAGTCACTGATCAAGGCAAGCGCCGACCAGGTACAGGCCACCCTGCATGCCAAGGCCAGCGAACTTTTTGCAGACATTGACCTGGAGGCCAGTGGGCTAGACAGCGATGAGCCTCTGATGAACGCAGAGGTACGGGCCAACGGACCCAATCTCGGGGCGATCGCCAGCTTGCTGGGCTTGCCAGGACTGGAGCA
>JBFFTZ010000176.1:0-5777 GCA_041571575.1 Gammaproteobacteria bacterium
CCATCAACGATTGTCTGGTCACCAGGAGGGCAGTGTATTGCACGGACTCGATCAATCCCAACTTGTACAAGCTAGTCCTTGGGAAGGGCGGACGCCTTCCCTCGAACCCTGTGGTCGAAGTGATCCCCATGCCTGACTTCGGGATGGTGCCCGGTTTCAACGCCAACGGTCTCGTCGGAGATTTTGACGGCAGACAACTCGTGATCGTGAATATTACCACCGGAGTGCTTTACCTGGTGGACACGGCAAGCGGTGAGGCATCTCCCCTCGAGATCGAAGGCGATGAGGCAGTGTTTCCGGACGGCGACGGGCTCTACTTAGACGGCCGAACCCTCTACATTCTTCAGAACTTCTCCGACAAGATCGCTGTGGTCCAACTCTGGGAAGACCTCAGCGGAGGCGAGTTCATCAGGAATATTCCGGGTGAGGGTGAAAGCAATCCGTTGAACGTCGCCACGACCCTCATCGGTTTCGGCAACAGCCTCTATGCCATCAATTCGCACATCTATGAACTCATATATTCCGGCAATCCAGCCGAGGTCCAATCGGAAATTGTGAGACTAAGGAAGTAAATGCCTTCGCCTTTCGGTCGATGCGCCGATGTTAGCCGCGAGTTAGTGGTCCGTTAAACTGGGGGAACATCAAACCGCAATTAACGACTCACGAAGAATGTAGCGGTCGCTCGGAAGCCATACAACGGTTCCAAGTGGGGGCACCTTTGGGGGCACTTCCAGGTAATAGAACTGACAATCTCAATATCTTTTAGAGAGTTACCTGCCCTAGTCGGTAGACGCCGCCTCCACCACTAAATACGACAGCACCGCCCACCCGCGCCCTGGAGAGGATTACTCGGGCTGCGCCCTCGCCCCTTCGGGGTCGTCGCCGCCAGCGGCGACGCTTGTCGGCCCGCGCTGCGGGCCTCGGTTCGAACGGGAGGTCTCATCCAACCCCCACAACACAACAATAAAAAAGGGCCACCCGATGGGTGGCCCTGTTTTATTGGCGCCCTGGAGAGGATTCGAACCTCTGACCCCGCGCTTAGGAGGCGCGTGCTCTATCCATCTGAGCTACCAGGGCTCCGAGGCCCGGACCCCGGGGTAACAGTGGTGGAGCCGGCGGGGATCGAACCCACGACCTCCTCATTGCGAACGAGACGCTCTCCCAACTGAGCTACGGCCCCACTGAAGGTTCGGTATTCTATCACCCGATCGGGAATTGACCAGCACCTGCTTTAAATAAATTGGAATTCTCCGCGGATATCGGTAATTGTGTTGATCCACTGACGGTTTGGCACCGTCGACTAACCAAAAACAAAGGGAGATTGTTCATGCTCAAAGCAGGCACCAAGGCACCGGATTTTTCGCTCTCCGATGAGAATGGCAAACTACGTACGCTGTCAGAGTTCCTGGCCAAGGGCCCATTGATTCTGTACTTCTACCCGGCGGATTTCACACCGGGCTGCACCAAGGAAGCCTGCAGTATCCGGGATCTTCACGACGACATCACCGGTTCGGGGTTACAGGTAGTGGGTATCAGCCCCCAGTCGGCCCAGAGCCACACGGAATTCAAGGAAAAGCACAATCTGCCCTTCCCCCTGCTGGCGGACGAGGACAAGGTGGGGGTGAAAGCCTATGACGTGAATGGCCCGCTTGGCATCGGAGTGCGTCGCGCCACTTTCCTCATCGACGCCGACGGCATCATCCAGGACGCGGTCTTAGCCGACGTATTTATTGGCCAGCACACCGATTTCATTACCAAGGCTATTGCCCTGAACAGCTGAACTACTTGAGATCGGCGCGAGGGTCGAAACCGGTTTCCTCGGCCAGTTCTTTTAACAATTCCCGCGCCCGCGGGGTAAGTTCGCTGGGCATGACGACCTTGATCACCACGTACTGATCCCCGGGCACCGCGCCCGGCAGGCCTTTTCCGGTCAGGCGCATTTTCTGGCCCGACCTGGCATTGGCGGGCAGTTTCATACTCACCTTGCCCCCCAGGGTCGGGATATTCACTGACACACCGGTATTAAGTTCCCAGGGAGCCACCGGCAATTCCAGGACGATGTTCTTTCCATCGACCTTGAAATATCGGTGTGCAGTCAGGGTAATTTCCAGGAACAGGTCCCCGGGCGGGCCGCCTCCCTGGCCTGGAGCGCCCTGCCCCCTCAGGCGTATCTGCTGGCCATCCTGGACGCCCTTTGGAATTTTAACGTTCAGGGTTCTAGTACTGCCATCAGGCTGGGTCAGCCTCAGGGAACGAGTGGTGCCCGCGTAGGACTCCTCCAGGGTGACATCCACGTGGTAACGCAGGTCCTGACCACGAGTGGTTCGCGGCCTTCTCGGCCCACCGCCTCGTGCCTGGCCAAACAGGGTCTCGAAAAACTCACTGAAGTCCCCGCCTCCCATGTCGCCCGCACCGTGGACGCCAAAGCTGGACTCCCATCCCGGTGGTGGCCGGAATTGCCCACCACCGGCGCTATAGCCGGCCTTGCGCAGGGCATCGTATTCGCCACGTTTCTGGGGGTCCTTGAGCACCTCGTAGGCCTCACCCAGTTCCTTGAACTTGTCCTCAGCCCCAGCCTCCTTGCTGACATCGGGATGGTACTTGCGGGCAAGTTTGCGGTAGGACTTTTTAATCTCATCATTGGAAGCGTTTTCCGCTACCTCCATGATCTTGTAGTAGTCCTTAAATTCCATTGCACTCACCCATGACTGCGGACCGCGTCTGATTCCAATGATTGGCCCAGATAGCCAAATTTCAAGGGGCGGCTAGGCACCCAGGATACTAATTCTGACACTGCGGGTATGTCCCGAACTACGCTGCTCCCACAGGAAGATGCCCTGCCAGGTACCCAGGTCCAGCTTCCGATTAACAATCGGGATGGTCATGTCGGACTGGGTCAACACCGAGCGTACATGGGCAGGCATATCATCAGGACCTTCCTGGTCGTGTTCGAAAAGCGGGTCGCCATCGGGAACAAGGCGCGACATAAAGCGCTCCATGTCACGCAGCACGGCGGGGTCCGCATTCTCGCACAACATCAACGAGGCACTAGTATGCCGTATGAAGATATTGCAAAGGCCATCCTGAATCCCCCAATCCTGTACAAGGCCAAGCACCTGGGAGGTGATGTTGTAGACACCCCTGCCACGAGTCTTTATCTGTAATTCTGCTGATTTCACGCCCATGTCCTCAGGTAGGGAAAATGGCCCGGCGGCGACTTGCCGGAGCATGAAAGGTATCATTTCCCTCAGTCGCACCCCAAGCAGAGACCATGACACCGGAACGATTCGCCAAACTGAAAGAGATCCTGAATCGGCGGCAACCCGATTTGACGGTGCTAATGGACGAGATTCACAAGCCCCAAAACATCGCAGCCCTGAAGCGCACCTGCGATGCGGTGGGAGCAAGCCGACTGCATGGAGTGTCAGCGGACCAGAAGATCCGTCGCCATCACGGAATCGCCGGGGGCACTCGCAGGTGGGTGGAAACGGTGGTGCACACGGATATGGCGAGGGCGGTCGACCACCTCAAGTCCCAGGGTATGACAATTTACGCCGCCCACTGGTCCGACAAGGCCATTGACTTTCGCGAAGCCGATTACACAAGCCCCAGTGCTATCTTGCTGGGAGCCGAACGCCAGGGCGTATCACCGCTTGGGGCTCACCTTGCCGACGTCCACATCACCCTGCCAATGCTTGGAATGGTGAGATCCCTGAATGTCTCGGTGGCCGGCGCAGTGATTCTCTACGAGGCCATGCAGCAACGACAAAAGGCCGGGCTGTACGCGAGCTCTCGTTTGCCCGCAGAGGAATACGCACGAACCCTGTTCGAGTGGAGCCACCCGGATATCGCCAAGCGGTGTCGGGACAAGCGATTGGAATACCCGGCACTCACCGTAGACGGCGACCTGGCGGAAAATCCTTTCCAGTAAACAGCTTCCCATACTCATTCCAATCTATCGGATTTCGGTTCCGAAGCATTCCCTCCCTCCAGTCAATTCGATATACTATCGATCCGATATATATCAAGCCGATAGGGTACGGCGGGAGACGGAATGGACATCAAGACCCTTTGCCTGGGCATACTCACCTCGGGTGAAGCCACCGGCTACGACCTGAAAAAGCGATTCGAGGGCACATTCAGCCACTTCTATACCGCGGGCTATGGCTCCATATACCCTGCCCTGGCTGACCTTGCTGAATCTGGAATGGTGACCTGCACCGAGGTTGCCGAGCAGGGCAAACCCGCCAAGAAAATCTACCGCATCACCGAAAAAGGCACCGAGAGTTTCAAGAAATCCCTGGGTGGAAATGAGTGCCCCTGTCACAAAGTAAAGTCCGAATTCCTCGCGATGATGTATTTCGCCCAGTTCATGGATCCCAAGCAAGTCAGTGGACTGCTGCAGCACCGACTGGAACATATCGAATCCACCCTGGACATGCTCGAGACCATCACGGCTACGGACAGCGATGAGCAAACGGGGCCCGCTTTCGTTCGTGGCTTCGGGGAAACCATTCTCAAAGCCGCCCACGAATACATCAGCGCCTATAAGGCTGAACAGGACAACACCAGCACCAGCGGCCACCAGGCCGCCTGAACAGCACAAAACGCTCCAGGACAGTAGTAATGAAACCACTCGCTTTTTTAAACCGTCGCCCCTGGGTCATCGCATTGGCCATCGCCGTCGTAGTCACTGTGTGGATGGCGTCAGGCCAGGGTAATGGCGACCATGCCAAGATCGATACCATGCAGGCAAAACCCGTGGACCGGGAGCAGGAGGTACGGGTTACCGTACACACCCAGCGAGCCACTGAAGTAGAACGGTTTGTTCGAATCAATGGTCGTACCGCTCCTTCCCGGGAAGCAAAAATGTCTGCGGAAACCGCCGGTAGCGTGGTTGCCGTCCTGGTGGAGCGCGGTGAATTTGTAAAGGCCGGAACACCCCTGATTCGGCTTGACATGAGGGACCGCGACTTGCGCGTTACCCAGGCAAAGGCACTGCTGGCGCAAAGAGAGATTGAGTTCTCAGCCCGGAAATCGTTGCAGGGGGAGGGATACGTTTCTCAGACTCAAATGGCTGAAGCTCAAGCCGCCCTGGAGGCCGCCCGTGCGGACCTGCGCAGAGTGACCCTGGATCTTGAGAACAGGGATATTCGAGCGCCTTTTGATGGCGCCATCCAGCAACGCGAACTGGAAGTTGGCGACTACGTGAAAGTCGGTGACCCGGCGCTCACGTTTGTGGATGACAGCACATTGGTGGTCAAGGCAAGCATCTCCGAAAGTGAAGGCCGTTTTCTTGGCAAAATTTCCAGTGGCTCCGCACGCCTGATTACCGGCCAGGTGGTGGAAGGGAAGCTACGCTACCTGGCGCCAGTTGCCGATGCATCAACCCGGACTTTTCGCTTGGAGCTGGAACTGGACAATCAGGACAGAACCATCCCGGCGGGCGTTACCGCGGAACTTACCCTGCCGGTTGGCAAGGTCATGGCTCACCTGGTTTCCCCCGCCCTGCTCACGCTGGACGACCAGGGGCAGGTCGGCGTGAAGATCGTCGATTCGGAAAATATCGTACATTTCGTGAAGGCTGACATAGCCCGGACTGAGCCCGACGGTATCTGGCTCGCCGGACTTCCCGAAGTGACCTCATTTATTACTATCGGGCAGGGCTTCGTCAACGATGGCCAAGAGGTGATCCCGGTGCCAGATACAGGGATATCCACGGCCCAGGCATCGGAGTAAGTCATGACTCGTTTCATTGACGCAACCATGAACCGAAG
>JBFFTZ010000177.1:0-5760 GCA_041571575.1 Gammaproteobacteria bacterium
CTACTTCGGTAAAAACCATCCAACTTGGGGCCGAATTCTGTTCAGCTTATTCCCTTTAAGGCTGAGTTCCTCCATTTAACGGGTTGTCCGTCCAGCCCAGTGCGTTCCAGTCCACCCGCCCAGGGTCGTGGCAGTCCGAACAGCCCTGCCCTCCACCGTAGCCAAGAGCCATTTCTTTAGGCGCGACTTCATGATTGACTTGAAGGTACATCTCGGTGGGCACAAATTCATACGCACCGCTATAGGTCTGGCCCGTGTAGGCAGCGCCGTCCTGTAATGCCAAATCCCAGTCATACTTGGCCCAATACGGGTTTGGCCCACCATTCAGACCAAACAGGTGGGGAACCAGCATGGTGTTGTTGTTGGCATCGGCTACCTGGTTGCCAATCATCTTCTTGAACGGATAAATCATGGCTTCAGGATCCGTGTAATCGGCCGCCGGCGCGGACATTACCACCGGGGTCGACACATACTGATCATTGACATTCATGATGATCTTCCGTGTCTTGCCATTGTGGAAACGCAGTTCGGGGCGCACATTCAGGCCCCAGACGAACGTGCCTTTCTTCTTGTCATAGGTCGGCTTGCCAGTAATCGGGTCGACAGGAATCGGGGCGATATCCTGACCGGCGTCTTCCCAGTACCACTCCATCTTGGTAGGCAGTTTCCTGGCAATTGCCGGAACGTGACACGCCTGGCAGGCAAGTCTCGGGTGATTGGCAACGGTGTTCTGCACCGTAGTCCCGGCATGAATACTGGCACGATCACCGTGGCAGTCGGCGCATTGCTTCATCGCGCCTTCATCGACCGAATGGAAGGGCATGCCACCGATACCGTGGGACAGCAATTCACCGTCAGGACCTCGTTTCACACCATGGCAAGCCACACAATCCAGATTGGCGCCATCGGTACCCATGTGAACATCAAAATCCCTGGTAGTGGCTACCATGTCTGATGAGAGATCTCCGTGCTTCACATTGTCACCCCCACCGGCAGAAGCATGGCAAGCAAGACAGTTTTTGCGAACCGGGGATCCAGCATTATCTGCAACGCTCTGGGCTACCAGTTGAAGGTCGACTTCAGGATCGGGCAATCCGGCTGTTGTTAGTCCCTTCTTGTACATGCCTGACTGGTCATGACAGACCAGGCAGTCCACGCTCTTCGGATTTGAGAAGTCGTAGCTCGAATCTGCCAGGCCGTAACCGGCATGACACTGCGCACAACGTCCTTCGTTGGTGGGCACGGCAATGCAGAAGTTGTTAATGAAATTGGCTTTACCGTGAATATCACCCTCATAACCTTCAACGTTGGAAGCCACACCATTCCAGGTGAAGTGACCGGTGGTAATAAAGTCGTCACCAATCTTGCCGTGGCAATCAAGGCAACTGGTGGTTCCTTCATAGGTATTATCGGTGAAATACACTTTGTGCAGGGTTTCAGGATCGCTTAACGGTGGCACCGAGGCAATACAGTCGGCCACATCGACAACACCATCACCATTGGTATCCTCATCCGGGATATCCGGCAAACCATTCTGATTGGTGTCCCAACAACTCACTCCATTGCTACCATCTGTGCCGTCCGCACCAGCGGTACCGGCGGCGCCATCGGAGCCATCACTCCCGCAGGCAACCAACCCGACCGCCAGCAATCCCACTAGCAATAATCTGAATTTCGGCAGTCTCCCCAACATTAAATTTTCCATAACAAACATCCATTTCGACAGTGGAAAACAAAAAAAAGGGACGCCTGCAAATGCAGGCGTCCCACCTAGAATTCTGGGCACAATTTGAGGGCGCTTCCTTGCAGGGGCAGAGGACATCCTGTGTAAATCCTTTTACCGAGGTCCGAGCTATTTCTTAGTTGTTGCTAATTTAGCCTCACCTAAATTAGCGAAACAATCCGTAGTTTCCCCCAACCCACGCCGCTCCGTGCCGGGATCACTGGCGGATCAACATTTTTAATAAACCTGGGATGGCTACCCCTGGCTCTTTGAATCGACGAGAAGCGCCCAAAATACTCTTCCCCTCCCACCTGTAACCGTGGACATTGCCCTCGAAAAAAGCCTGGTTTGATCATGCCGGACTTGATATGGGCACCAATAATCCGCCATCCTGATCAACCCGAATGATCAAAGCCGGTGGCGCGCCGATGACCGGGCAAGTAGATTCAACGGCCCGGGGGAAATAATGTGGAGACAAACGATCAATGAGTGATACCAAAATCGACACCCAGCCGGTGAAATCCGCCAAGAGCATGTCGATTATCGTTACCAAGGGGACCCTGGACTGGGCGTACCCTCCATTCATCCTGGCCACCACCGCGGCGGCCATGGGCTTGAATGTGAGCATGTTCTTCACTTTCTACGGCCTCCCGCTGTTACTCAAGGACCTGGATCTGAAGCTTTCTCCCCTGGGAAATCCGGCCATGAAAATACCGATGGCCGGCATGCACATGGGGATGCCCAACATGGCATCGATGATTCCCGGCGTAGATGCGGCAGCCTCAACCATGATGAAGAACCTGATGAACAGGAAAGGCGTGGCATCTATCCAGGAGCTTCGTGAACTTGCCGTGGAGGCCGAGGTAAGACTGATCGCCTGCCAGATGACCATGGACCTGTTTGAATACAGCCTCGAGGACATGATCCAGGGCCCCGAACTCGGCGGAGCAGCCACCTATATCGAAGTGGCCAGCGGCTGCGACATCAATCTATTCGTATAACCCCCCTACTCTCCGTGCTGACCGGAGATCACACATGGTGACAGGAAAAAATGGCTGACAAGGTACTGGATGCAAGAGGGTTAAGTTGCCCATTGCCAATCCTGAAAGGTAAAAAGGCGCTGCAGGATGTTGCCCCGGGAGGAACCCTGGAGGTCCTGGCAACTGACCCGGGATCAGTGGCAGATTTCGAGGCGTTTTGCCGGATGACCGGTCATGAACTGATTGAATCTGAGTCAGCAAACGGAACGTTCAGATTTCTTATCCGATGTCGCGCCTGACACTCGGCTTTCGGTTCGGACCGGAGGTCTCAATAATTCTCGCGCGGCAGGTATACTGAATGTCATTCAGATTGTGAGTTCGCCACGATGACGATAATCCCAGGATTGATGCTCGCAGCCGCTCTCGCTGTTGCCGGGAATTACCTGGCTCAACTGATTGGCGTGGACCTCCTGGAATTACCCAAGAGCCCGATAAGCCCGATCATGATGGCAATCCTGCTGGGTGTTTTGCTCAGAAATACCGTCAAGCTTCCGGCCGCTGTCGAACCCGGAATTAAATTCAGCCTGCAGCGCATACTCCGATTGGGCATTGTGTTGCTGGGTATTCGTCTCAGCCTTGGCGAAGTCGGTCTTATCGGACTCAAGGCCCTACCGGTCATTCTCATCACCGTGAGCGTGGCACTGGTGGTGGTTAACTTCGTCAGCAAACGTCTTGGCCTGTCAGCCCGTATGGGCAGCCTGATCGCCGTGGGCACCAGTATCTGCGGGGCCACCGCCATCATGGCCACAGCACCCACAATCAAGGCCACGGATGAAGAAGTAAGTTACTCAGTGGCCTGTATTGCCCTGTTCGGCATGGCAGCCATGCTGGCCTACCCTTTCGCCGCACATTGGCTGTTCTCGGGAGATCCGTTCCTAAGCGGACTTTTCCTGGGTACCGCGGTGCATGACACTGCCCAGGTAGCGGGTGCCGGACTCGTGTATCAGCAGTATTTTGGGGAACCTGGGGCCCTGGACGCCGCCACCGTCACCAAGTTGGTGCGAAACCTGGGCATGCTGATTGTCATTCCGCTTATGTCCATCCTGTATCACCGAAACTCCAGCGAAGGCGCCGAGCCGCCGGCCTGGTACAGCATGGTCCCGCTGTTCGTGATCGGCTTCGCCATGATGAGTCTGCTGCGCACGGTGGGTGACATGGGCGAGAAGGCCTTCGGGTTCATGGATCCGGGGCAATGGAAATCGATGGTCAACCTTACCAGGGAAACCGCCGGCTACTGCCTGGCAATAGCCATGGCGGCGGTAGGACTTGGAACCCGGATTTCCAACCTGCGCACCATCGGGCCCAGGCCACTGATTGCCGGACTGGTGTCTGCATTGATTGTAGGCGCCACCAGTGGACTGACATTGCTGGCTCTTTACTAGCCAAGTCTGCCTGCACCGTTTAACGACGCGCCCCGGCAAGCCCCACGCCAACCAGCACAACCAGCATGGCCAGCCAGCCTCCCGGGTGCAGTTTTTCACCCAGGAAAATAGCGCCAATCGCCACTGCCCAAAGTGGGATCAGGTAATTCATCAGCGACAGGAAGGTCGCCCCGGCGATACGGATAAGCTGGAAATATACTACCGTGGCGTAGCCGGTGCAGAACACACCCAGCACAATCACAGACAGCAGGGTTTGCCAGCCCAGGGCTGCCCAGTCCCCCAGGGGCATGGCCAGCAAGGCCGGAACTACCATGACCAGGGCTGAAATGCCCAACACCGCCAAAGAGGTCAGCACCGGGTCCTGGACCGGTTGCCTGCGGGCGACGATGATGGTCACGCCATAGCATACGGCCCCCAGCAGAATGCCCAGCTGCCTTGGAAACATGCCCGCCTGCTCGGCGACCTGTTGCTGGCCGGGGGATGACAACAGAAACCAGATTCCCAGAAAGCCGGCAACGATTCCGGCGACCCTGGAGAGACCCGCCTTTTCGCCGGGAAGGGTGAAATGCGCCAGGCCCACCACGACCAGGGGGGTTATCGACATCAGGATCCCCGTCATTCCTGATGGCACCACCTCCTGACCCCAGGTGATCAGGTAATACGGAAGGCAGTTCCCGAAAACAGCGATCACGGCAAAATATGCCCAGGCCCGGGGCTCCCGCGGCAACCGCTTTCCCTTTAGGCGAAATAGCCCCAGTAACACCAGCCATCCCATGGCAAGGCGCAGCCCCACCAGGGTGACACCGGGCAATTCCCTGAGAGCGATCGTAATCAGGCTGAACGCAGATCCCCAAAGCGCTACCAGTACCCATAACAATGCCCAACTTATCCAGCCGACTCCCTGGCGGAGACTACTTTGCGGATCTGGGCTATTCATGGCCTGGCTTCCTTACTAGCACACCAAATTCGGTTTCGGGGATGTGCTACCCATGCTCAGAGGTTATCCTTGGACGCACGCGGCATCCCGCGTTAACCATAATTGTTGCATAAGGAACCGCAAATGGGTTTGCGAATCAGTTTTGAGCTGAGCAAAGAAGATCTTGAGCACCTGGCCATCCTCATGGAGCAATCCATGGAGAAAGCCGCCTCTGCGAGCCCAGAGGCGATACTCGCCGGCGCACACGAGGTGCTTACGGCAAGCGCAAGTGTCTCCATGCCCGAATTCATGCGTGAACGGCAACAGAGATTACAAAGCCTGGTGGACATGGTGGAAGACGACGTCTGGAATCTACCGCCCAGGGAACGCCTGCGAGTCATCAGCGCATTAGCCTATTTTGTGCTGTCCGATGATTTGATCCCGGATCATATTCCCGGACTGGGCTTCCTGGATGATGCAATCATGATCGAACTGGTGGTTCGGGAACTGAAACACGAGCTGGAAGCCTACCTGGATTTCTGTCGATTCAGGGAGCAACAGGAGGCAGACCAGGACAACCCGGAAGTTTCCCGATCCAGTTGGCTGGCAAAGAAGCGTGAGACCCTGATGGGCCGCATGAACAAGCGTCGCAAGTCCGGGGGCGTGGGCTGGCTCAAGCTGCGCTAGCGCCCCATACAA